>CAZCJY010000011.1:0-11285 GCA_964498975.1 uncultured Methylocystis sp. | reverse complement strand
CCTCATGCCTCGCCGGCCCGCTGAGACCAGGGCGGAGGCCGCCCCTGCTCGACGCCCGCCAGGGAACGCGAATTCCGGTCAAACTGGTCTGATGGCCTTGATAAAGGCGCCGCCTGAGCCAGATTTCAGTTGACCGAACATGGCGTCCGCCTCCCAAGGCAGGCGCGACGTTCGGCCAAGGCAATGAGAAGCGCCCGTCAGCCTAAGGAGGTTCATATGGAACGTCGCGCATTTCTTTCAGCGCTTTTGGGGGGCATTGGCGTGTCCTTCATTGCGTCGCAAGCGCAGGCCCTGCCCAGGCTTGCGCCGCCGGAGGCCGCAGGATTGGACCCTGCCGCCCCCGCGCCCCAATTTGGCGTCGCGACGCCGGAGGACATGAAAAACGCGCACATCGAAAAAAGCTGGTGGCGCTGGCGGCGGCGCTATTGGCGGCGGCGCTACTACTGGGGGCGGCCTTACTGGCGCCGACGTTATTGGCGGCGCCGCTACTGGTGGTGATCCAGGGCACAAACTCACTTTAACCGCTCCCGAGATCCTGCCGCGTCGCGGCCTCGGGAGCGTCTCATTTGCGCGCGCCCTTCATTCGCCTGTGAGCCAGGCGACGTCGTAGCCTGCGCCCTCGCCCTGCGCCAGCCGGTCGACGAGAAAGGCGAGCAGCGAGCGCGCCTCGTCCGGCAAAACGTATGGCGGATTGACGATCACCATTCCGGCGCCGCGCAATCCTTCTTCTTTCCCGCCGACGCGCAAGGAAAGACGCAAAGCGCGCCGAACGCCGCTTTCGCCGAACCAATCGTTGAATTTACTTACTGCGTAAGCATCTTTGGATGGATGCCATAAGACATAAATTCCAGTTTTCAATTTTTCGTATGAATTACGGAATGCGTAATGCATCGCCTCGAATTCATCGGTTCGTTCAAAAGGCGGATCAATCAGAACAAGCCCGCGGCGCTCCTTCGGCGGGACATAAGCGCCCAGCCCCTTATAGCCGTCGATATGAAGCGCCTTGATGCGCGCGTCGCGGACAAAGCGGCTGCGCAGCGCGGCGAAGGCGTCCGGGCGCAGCTCGCAGAAAATCGCCCTGTCCTGCGCGCGCATCAGTCTCTGGGCGATCGCCGGCGACCCCGGATAAAGCGCCGGCTTGCCATCTGCGTCGAGCGGGCCGAGGCAGTCGAGATAGGGCGCAAGCAGCGCGCGAACTTCCGCGCTCGCGTGCGAGAGATCAGCGAGACGCGCGACGCCGGTCCGCCATTCGAGCGTGCGTTGCGCTTCGTCGGAGGCGAGATCATAGGCGCCCTCGCCCGCATGCGTGTCTATGACGCGAAACGGCGTCTCCTTATGCGTCAGATAGACCAACAGGCGCGCGAGCAGCGCATGCTTGAACACATCGGCGAAATTGCCGGCGTGAAACCCGTGCCGATAGTTCATTTGCTAAAGCGGCGCGGGCGCGCTGATCTCCCGGATACGGCAGCCGCGCTGCGCGATCTCGGGACAGGCGTGGAATTCGCGCAAATCCTTCGAGAAGCAAATACGCACGCCCTCCATCACCCCGCGACGGCAAGAGACCGCCATCATTCCCGGCCGCAGCCGCGGATTTGCTTCATAAAAGGCGCGCTCGACGTCGATCGGCGCAAATGTCTGATCGCGCGTCGGCTTGAGGAAAGGCGGCGGGATCGTCACGGCCGCATGCGCGCGCGCCACATCGGCGAAATAGTCGCTGGGGCTCTTGCCGCTGCAGACGCCATGCTTGCGCCATTCATAGCGGGCGAGCCGCTCATGGGGGAAAAGGCTGCCGGCCTTTTCGAGTGCGATGCGCGAGGGCGAACGCGGTCCCGGACAATCGCTCGGAAAGCCGCGCTCATATTGAGGCCACAGACCATGCACGACGAAGCCGAGGCCTTTTCCCGGCTCGCATTGGTCGCGCGCGCCCTCGACGCTCTCGCAATAGCCCGGCGACCAGCTCAGCGCCAGCACGTAGAAGTCGAAGTCGCGGCCCGCCGGCGCGCCGCTCGATTGGGGCGCGGCGTTTTCGCGCGGCGGCGCGCGGTCCGCGCAATTATCCAGGATGCAGCCGTCGTCGCGGGCGGCGCTGGCGGCGACGCCCGACGCGAATGTGGCGGCCAATGAGACCGCACCGACGAGAAAACGAAAAACGGCGCGACGACGAACTGAAATTTTCTTCATAACGGACAATCTCTCGGCGGCTGCCATCACGGGCCTGCGGCGCGGCAGTCGGGGCTGAATGCGTGGTTGCGGTCGATCCCCACGACGCACCATGTGACGCCTGGCGGACCGCCAAGGAAACCCAAGGACTCGCCAATATTATAGACGACGCCGCGACGCAGCCCGTCGTTGAAGACCGCAGAGGCGCGGCAATAGCGGCGCGGGATATAGCTGAGCCCATTGTTGCGCAGGCCCGCCTCGTTGACGCCCTCAAAGGCGACGATCGTAAGAGGCGAATTCCAGTACCAGCTCTCGCGCGCAGCGAATCTAGAGGCGATGTCGGCCAGAATGCTCGGGTCCGCGCAGGCCGGCGTCTGCCCCGAATAAGGCACCATGCGCAATTCCGCTGGCGGATTCTCGTCGCGCAGGGGCTGCGCCAAGCTCCCCGTCATGCAGGTCATGAGAATCGCGCCAGCGGCGGCGCACGCTAAAAGGCCGCCGATGTTCGGAATGCGGCGCCGCATCTCGCTTCTCCCTCAATATCCCGCAGGCGAGCCGTGATTGAGGCCAAAAGGGCCACGCGCGTCAAGGCGCCCTATGGCGAAGATCGCAGGAGAAATTCGAGAAGGATGCCAAGCGCGACGCAAAGCGCTATATTGGACGCCATGGCCGTTCGCGTACAAACCCTTCGCCGCGTTTTGGCGCTCTTGTTCGGCGCGCTTCTGATGAGCGCGAGCCCCGGCGCCTATGCGCAGGAAGACCCATTCTCCGAATTCTTCGGAGGCCTTTTCGGCGGGCGCCCCCACCACCGGGCGGCCCCTTCCGATTATGGGGAGCCGCGCGTTCGCCGCATCATGCCGCATCGGGAAAACCGCGGTCCGAGCTATTGGCACGGCCAGTCGGGCGCGCCGCGCCGCGGCGCCAAAACCCAGGAGGCGGAAAGCGGGACGCCCGCCGTCGAGCCGACCTTCTTCGTTGCGACGCTCGGCGACACGCTCGGCGTTCTTCTCGCGAACGGATTGCGGGAAGGCTTCGCCGACCGGCCGGACGTCTCGATTCTCCGCAAAGGCAAGGAAAGCTCCGGCCTGGTGCGCGACGACTTCTACGATTGGCCAAAAGCGGCCAAGGAACTCGCCGGCGGCTCGGAGAAAATCAACGTCGCCGTCATAATGATCGGCAGCAATGACCGTCAGGCGATTCAGCAGGGCGGCGAATCCTTTGAGCCGCTGTCGCCGCGTTGGCGGGAGCTATACGCCGCCCGCGTCGACTCCGTGATCGCCGCTTTCAAAGAGAAGAACATTCCGGTCGTCTGGGTCGGCATGCCTGTCATGAAGAACGAGCGTTTCTCGGCGGACATGGCGCAGCTCAACGAGATTTTCCGCGACCGCGCCGCGCATGGTGGCGCCGCATATGTCGACCTTTGGGAAGCCATGGCGGACGAACACGGCCAATACAGCGCCTTCGGCCCCGACATCAACGGGCAGATCGTCAAGCTGCGCTCGGCGGACGGCGTGCATTTCACGGAAGCGGGCGCGCGCAGCGTCGCGCATTTCGTCGAAACCGAGATAAAAAAAGTCTACGACGCTTATAGGCAGCAGGCGCCGATCAGCGCCGCGCCGAACGCCGCGCAACCGGTCGACGGCGCGCCGAGACCAGAGGCGACCGCGCCAGCGCCAGCGAACGCTCCCGCGCAACCGCTGGTGTTTCGCTCGCCGGTCGGCGGACCCTCGGCCGCCCCGACTTTGCCCGAGCGTCCCGCGATCGGCCCTACGCAGCCGCTGACCGGCGGCGGCGCGGCGGCGGAGCTGGCGCGACGCTCGCCGGGCAAGGCGACTGAACCGGGCGCGACGCCCGCGCAGGCGCTCGCTCGGCATGTGTTCGTCCAGGGCGGAGACCAGCATCCGCGCATCAATCGCGCCGACGACTATAGCTGGTGCCCGCCCGCCGCCGAGGGTTCTCAGCAACGCTAACGATTTGTGCGCCAGCGCACGGAACGCTTTCCGGGGGTTTTGCATTCTCTCTGCAGCAGGGAAATGTGGAGCCGCCGTTATGTCGCATAAGAATTCCAACGCCAGCCGCTTTCTGACAGTCGCCGCGCTCGCCATTGTGGCGGGCCTGACGACGACAGCCGTCCGGGCGCAGGAGCGCTCTTTCATGGCGCTTTTCGAGCCGTCGGCGCCGGCCGAGGAAATGACAGCGTCCTATTATGACGGGCGGCAGGATCAACAGGCCTATTACGGCGGGCAAGACCAGCAGGCGACCTACGGCGGTCAGGACGACCAGCAGCTCGCGCGCGAATATCCTTCGTCGACGCGCGAAATCATGCCGGACCCGACCAGTGAGCGTCCGGGCACGATCACCGTCGACACCAAGAACCGCTATCTCTATCTCTCGTTGCCGGGCGGCCAAGCGGTTCGCTACGGCGTGGGCGTCGGGCGCCAGGGCTTCACCTGGAAGGGACGCACGCACGTCGGCCGCAAGGAAGCCTGGCCCGATTGGACGCCGCCCTCCGCGATGCTGAAGCGCCGTCCCGACCTGCCGCGCCACATGGCCGGCGGCGAGGATAATCCGCTCGGCGCGCGCGCCATGTATCTCTATTCCGGCAACCGCGACACGATGTTCCGCATTCACGGCTCCAACGAGCCATGGACAATCGGCCAGGCCGTGTCATCCGGTTGCATCCGCATGCTGAATGACGACGTGACAGATCTCTTCAGCCGCGTGAAGGTCGGCACAGCGGTGGTGGTGCTCTAAATCTCCGCCCTCCGCTGCAATTGAAAAGCCCCGCTTTTGCGGGGCTTTTTTTATTCTCTATTCGAGCGTGCAGGTGAAGACCAAATTGGTCAGCGCCGAGAAGGTCACCTGAATGGCGACCCATGTCCCGATCAATATCCAGGCGAGTTTGTATTTCTCGCGGCCGTAAAGAAACGCGCCGAAGAGCGGCAGAATCAGAAAAAAGAACTGCCAGGGCGTGCTGACGAAAGTGTCGCAGTACCAGAGGTTCAAACTTTCGCTAACCATTGTTCCTCACCTCGGCAGATTGCTTTCGCCCATTAGAAAGACGTCGACGGAATGGGCGCATTGGCGCCCCTCGCGAATGGCCCAGACGACGAGCGATTGTCCACGCCGCATGTCTCCGCACGCGAAGATTTTTTCGCGTGACGCTCGATAAGCGCGCGTGTCCGCCGCGACATTGCCGCGCGCGTCGAGTTCGACGCCGAGCGCTTCCAACAGCCCTTCGCGCACTGGCGAAACGAAGCCCATGGCGAGCAGCACAAGATCGGCCTTGAGCGAAAAGCCGCTTCCCGGCTCCTCCTGCATCTTGCCGTCGACGCGCACGCAGCGCAGCGCCTTGACCGCGCCGTCCTCGCCCTGGAACTCCCGCGTCAGCACGGAAAATTCGCGCGCCGATCCTTCGTCATGGGACGAGGAGCTGCGCAGCTTGAGCGGCCAATCCGGCCATGTCAGCAGCTTGTTTTCCTTCTCCGGGGGACGCGGCATGATTTCGAGCTGCGTGACGGAGAGCGCGCCCTGGCGCACCGAAGTGCCGATGCAATCGGAGCCGGTGTCGCCGCCGCCGATCACGATGACATGCTTGCCCGTGGCGAGGATCGGCTCGTTCGTCGACAGCGCCTCGCCAGAAACGCGGCGATTCTGCTGCGGCAGAAAATCCATTGCGAAATGCACGCCGCGCAATTCGCGGCCAGGTATCGGCAGATCGCGCGGCTGCTCGGCGCCGCCCGAAAGGATCACGGCGTCGTAACCTTCGACCAAATCCGCCGCCGAGAGATCGACGCCGACATGAACGCCGCAATGGAACACGACGCCCTCCGCCTCCATCTGCGCGATGCGGCGATCGATCAGATGCTTCTCCATCTTGAAGTCGGGAATGCCATAGCGCAGAAGTCCGCCGGGTTTCGCGTGTTTCTCATAGACGTGGACGTCATGGCCGACGCGCGCGAGCTGCTGCGCAGCCGCCAGTCCCGCCGGCCCGGAGCCGACCACGGCGACGCGCTTGCCGGTCTTGCGCTTGGGCGGCTCGGGAACGACCCAGCCTTCGCTGAATCCGCGATCGATGATCGCACATTCGATCGTCTTGATCGTGACCGGCTGGTCCTGAAGGTTAAGCGTGCAGGACGCCTCGCAAGGCGCGGGGCAGACGCGGCCGGTGAATTCCGGGAAGTTATTGGTCGAGTGCAGATTGACGAGCGCGCGCCGCCACTCCCCGTGATAGACGAGGTCGTTCCAATCCGGGATCTGATTATTGACGGGGCAGCCGTTGTGGCAGAACGGAATGCCGCAATCCATGCAGCGCGACGCCTGATTGCGCGTCGTCTCATCCGACAGCGGAATCACAAATTCATGGTAGTGGCGAATCCGATCGGCAGCCGGCTTATATTTGCGGTCCTGCCGGTCGATTTCGAGGAATCCCGTCACCTTACCCATGATTCTCGCACACCTTTCGCGGCGGACGCCGACAAGCGCCGACCTATCGGCGTTCTTTATCGGCTCGGCGGCCAATGCTGAAAGCGAAATTCGCTTCTCGGCCGCCAAGCGCCCTGACCCGCCACATTCTTTGGATGTTTTCTAAACGCTTTCGAGGCGTCGGCGTCAAGCTGCGCGACGACGCCTCAGGCCCGCGCGTGGGCGCGCCGCCTTTCGGCGGCGTCCGAGGCGTCGTGACGAGACTGCTCCTCGACGAGGCTTTGCAGCATCTGAACCTGCCGCCGGGATTTGGCCTCGTAAAGCGCCGCGTCGGCGACCGCAAGGAGAGCCTCGGCGTCGGCGCCATGTTCCGGCACCATGGCGATGCCCACGCTCATGCCGATCTTGGCAAAAACCCCAGCGCCCAGATCATAGGCGGCCGTAATGGCGTCAGTTAGTTTCTGGCCCAATTTAGCCGCCTGTTCACGCGTAAGGCCCTCCGCCAACACCACGAATTCGTCGCCGCCGATGCGCGCCGCCACATCGGTGGCGCGCAACGAGTGGCGGAGACGGTCGGCGGCCAGTTTGAGCAGCCGGTCGCCAGCGGCGTGCCCAAAGGTGTCATTGACGGTCTTGAAATCGTCGAGATCAAGGAAGAGCACGGCAAGGTCCTTGCCGTCGCGGTGCGCCGCCTCCAGGCCGGCTGCCACGGCGTCGGCAAGACCTTCGCGATTTGCCAGTCCGGTGAGCGCGTCATGCTTGGCGCGATAGTCGTTCTCTCGCTCGGCCCGCATTATCGCGATCAGCATCTTGTTGAGCGTGTACGCCGCCGCGCTCATTGCGATCAGATATAGCGGGACTTGCAAGAACACGACGTAAAGCAACGGCTCGCCGGCTAATATAACGCCCGGGACGAACGGGCCAAGGCTCACCAGCATCATCGTCGCAGCCAGACGCGGCGCGCTGAAGTTACGAAAACAAACGCCGCCAACCGTGGCCGTCGCCGACGCGCAAGCGAGCGTGGCGACGACCCAGTCGCCGCTCGTCAGGCTGATGATGCCGCCATAACCAACGCTTGCGCTCCAGAGTATCCCAAGCAAGAGATAGAGGTCGGTCGGCGTCTCGCGACGCTCGAGCGCCGCGCGGCGCGCCACGACCAGCACGGTCAGTCGAGCGACGCAGATCACGATCTCGAACACGAGCCAGGCGATGAATGGCGCCGTCGTCTGGCGGGCGGCGATCGCCGCGGCGACGACGATCGTATTGATGACGCCGCTGGCGAATATTGGCAAAGTCCCGAACAAGCCGCCAATCAGCGCTACTCGGATGTCGTCAGGCGCGTCGGGGCCGGCGTCGGCCAACCACTGTATTACCCGCCACCGCGGCAGGCTGTAGACTCTAAGCTCGTTCCGCATGGGTTTTCCTGTCCGCCGCACGCACAGGAAAACCGCTCTCTCTTAACAGTAGCTTAGGATGGATGGTCGGTCTTTATCATCCGGTCGATAAATAGCGAAATGCGCTGTTTCGGCTCGGGATTCTCGGCCGCATTTACTCCCCCGCCGCCCTGAGCTTCTCGGGCTGTTTCTTCCGGGCGTTGAGTTCGTTGAGCGCGCGCCGGTATTCGACCGGCATCACCTTGCGGAACTTGCCCATATAGTTCGCCCAATCGTCGAGTATCTCTCGCGCGCGCGTAGAGCCCGTGTAACGCAAATGATTGGCGATGAGCTGACGCAGGCGCTCGGCGTCGAAGCGCGTCATGTCGCTCATCACATCGACGCGGCCATGACCTTCGAGATCGCCGGACTGGTGATAAGCCTCGGTCATGGCGGTCTCCTCCTCGCGCACCGGCTCGAGGTCGACCATCGAGAGATTGCAGCGCGTCGAGAAAGCGTCGTCCTCGTCGAGCACATAGGCGATGCCGCCCGACATGCCGGCCGCGAAATTGCGGCCTGTCGGGCCGAGCACAACCACGACGCCGCCCGTCATATATTCGCAGCCATGGTCGCCCACGCCCTCGACGACCGCGATCGCGCCGGAGTTGCGCACCGCGAAGCGCTCGCCGGCGACGCCGCGGAAATAGCATTCGCCGGCGATAGCGCCATAGAGCACCGTATTGCCGACGATGATCGAGTTCGACGGCTCGATCTGCTTGGCATCGCGCGACGGATAGACGATGAGCTTGCCCCCTGACAGGCCCTTGCCGACATAGTCATTGGCTTCGCCTTCCAGCCGCAGCGTCACGCCGCGCGCCAGAAACGCCCCGAAGCTCTGACCCGCCGTTCCGGTCGCGCGAATGTCGATCGTGTCATCGGGAAGTCCCGCGTGACCATAGATGCGCGCGACTTCGCCCGACAGCATGGCGCCAGTGGTGCGATCGACGTTGCGGATCGGCGTCTCGATTGAGACTTTCGCGCCGCGATCGAGCGCCGCCCGCGCCTGCGCGATGAGCTTATTGTCGAGCACCTTCTCCAGCCCGTGATCCTGACGTGCGCTGTGGCGGATCGCGTCGCCCTCGCCCTCGGGCTTATGGAAAAGCTTGGAGAAATCGAGGCCCTTCGCCTTCCAATGCGCGAGCGCCTTGTCCTTATCGAGCATTTGCGCCTGCCCGATCATCTCGTCGAACTTGCGGTAGCCCATGGCGGCCATCAGTTCGCGCGCTTCCTCGGCGACGAAGAAGAAATAGTTGATGACATGCTCCGGCAGGCCGACGAAACGCTTACGCAGCACCGGGTCCTGCGTCGCGACGCCGACGGGGCATGTGTTCAGGTGACACTTGCGCATCATGATGCAGCCCGCCGCAATGAGCGGCGCCGTCGCAAAGCCGAATTCATCCGCGCCCAGCAGCGCGCCGATGATGACGTCGCGGCCCGTGCGCAGTCCGCCGTCGACCTGAACCGCGATGCGCGAGCGCAGATTGTTCAACACCAATGTCTGATGCGTCTCGGCGAGGCCGATCTCCCAGGGCGAACCCGCGTGCTTGATCGAGGTCAGCGGCGACGCGCCCGTGCCGCCCTCGAAGCCCGAGATCGTCACATGATCGGCGCGGCCCTTGGAGACGCCGGCCGCGACCGTGCCGACGCCGACCTCCGACACGAGCTTCACGGATACATTGGCTTTCGGATTGGCGTTCTTGAGATCGAAGATGAGCTGCGCCAAATCCTCGATCGAATAGATGTCGTGATGCGGCGGCGGCGAGATGAGCCCGACGCCCGGCGTCGAATGGCGCACCTTGGCGATCACCGCGTCGACCTTGTCGCCGGGCAATTGCCCGCCTTCGCCGGGCTTTGCGCCCTGCGCCATCTTGATCTGAATCATGTCGGCGTTGACGAGATATTCCGTCGTCACGCCGAAGCGGCCCGACGCCACCTGCTTGATGGCGCTGCGCATGCTGTCGCCATTGGGCAGCGGCTTGAACCGGTCCGGCTCCTCGCCGCCCTCGCCCGTATTCGATCTGCCGCCGATGCGGTTCATGGCGATCGCGAGAGTCGTATGCGCCTCGCGCGAAATCGAGCCGAAGGACATGGCGCCCGTCGAGAAACGCTTGACGATCTCGCTCGCCGGCTCGACTTCGTCGAGCGGAACGGGCTTGCGGCCGTCTTCCTCGGCGCCCTTGACGCGGAACAGTCCGCGCAGATTGAGCAGCTTCTCGTCCTGCTCGTTCAGCAGCTTCGCGAAGGCGCGATATTTGTCCTGGGCGTTGCCGCGCACCGCATGCTGCAGCAGCGACACGGTCTGCGGCGTCCAGCTATGCGCCTCGCCCCTGATGCGGAAGGCGTAATCGCCGCCGACATCCAGCGCGTCGCGATAGACCGGCGCGTCGCCAAAAGCGAGCCGATGGCGGCGCACCGTTTCGCGCGCGATCTCGTCAAGGCCCACGCCCTCGATGCGCGTCGTCGTGCCGGTAAAGAATTCGTCGACGAAGCCTTGCGCGAGGCCGACGGCGTCGAAAATCTGCGCGCCGCAATAGGACTGATAGGTCGAGATGCCCATCTTGGACATCACCTTCAGCAGGCCCTTGTCGACCGCCTTGATGAAGCGCTTGACGGCGGTCGGTCCATCGACGTCGGAGGGAAATTCGGCCGCGGAGGCGACAAGCGTCTCAAAAGCGAGATAGGGGTTGATCGCCTCGGCGCCGTAACCCGCAAGGCAGCAGAAATGATGCACTTCGCGCGCTTCGCCGGTCTCGACGACGAGGCCGACCGACGTGCGAAGGCCCCTGCGGATCAGATGATGATGCACGGCGGCCGTCGAGAGCAGCGCAGGGATCGGAATGCGGTCCGGCCCCACCATGCGGTCCGACAGGATGATGATGTTGTAACGGCCGTTGACCGCCTCCTCGGCGCGTTCGCACAGGCGCTTGATGGCGGCGCGCATTCCGTCCGCGCCTTTGGCGGAGTCGTAGGTGACGTCGAGCGTCTTGGTGTCGAAACTGTCCTCGACCGTGCCGATCCAACGAATCTTCTCGAGGTCTTCGCTCGTGAGGATCGGCTGGCGCACTTCCAGGCGCTTCTTATTCGCAGAACCCTCATGGTCGAGAATATTCGGCCGCGGCCCGATGAAGGAGACGAGGCTCATGACCAGCTCTTCGCGAATCGGGTCGATCGGCGGATTGGTCACCTGCGCGAAGTTCTGCTTGAAATAGGTATAGAGCAGCTTCTCCTTGTCGGAGAGCGGCGACACGGGCGTGTCCGTGCCCATCG
>CAZCJY010000010.1:8618-24745 GCA_964498975.1 uncultured Methylocystis sp. | reverse complement strand
CTCTATAGCCGCCGGGAGCTCAGCGGCTTCACGGACGATCCTCATGCCTCGCCCGCCGCCGCCCGCCGCCGCTTTGATCAGCAGCGGGAAACCGATGTGCTGCGCAGAGCGCATCAACTCTGCTTCGTCCGACCCCTGAGAGCCGGGCGCTATGGGAACCCCTTCACGCGCTGCGAGTTTTCTGGCGGCCGTCTTCGACCCAAGGAGGCGCATGGCAGGCGCGGGCGGTCCAACGAAGATCAATCCGTTCGCCACGCAAGCTTCAGCAAATGCCGCATTCTCTGAAAGAAAGCCATAGCCGGGATGGACAGCATCCGCACCGGAACGGCGCGCGACCGCAATCAGCTTCTCAATCGCAAGATAGCTCTCACGCGCCGGCACCGGCCCAAGCGGAAAGGCTTCGTCGGCGAGGTCGACGTGAAGCGCCCGCGCATCGGCGTCGGAATAAGCCGCGACCGTCGCGATACTTAAGCGGCGAGCGGTTCGCGCGATGCGGCAAGCGATCTCTCCCCTATTCGCGATGAGCAGCTTACGCATCATTTCAAACAGTCCGTGCGGCGTCCCGGTTCGATCTACGAGTCTCTAGAAACGCTCGCAGGCCTTGTTTCGCCTCATCGGTTTTTCGTCGGACCGCCAAACGATGCGCCGCTTCGCGCAGAAGATTATCGTCAATGCAGCGGCCATAGCAGCGCGCCAGAAAATCCTTTATATCGGCCTGTGCGCCCGGCGCGCCGCTCAACAGCTCCTCCACGATCGAAGCGCAAGCGGCGTTAAGCCCTTTCTTGGGGCTGACGTGATGCACCAGACCGATCGCCAGCGCCGCTTCTGCAAAAATTGTCTTTCCAGAAAGCGCCAGTCGTCGTACCTGGCGCATTCCAATTGCGCGAATGAGAAAGGGCGCAATCACCGCTGGAATGACGCCAAGCCTTACCTCGCTGAGCGAAAAAAAGGCGTCGTCGGAAACCAGAACAATATCGCAGCAGGCGATGAGTCCGACTCCGCCGCCAATGGCCGCGCCATGAGCCACTGCAACTGTCGGCTTTGACAATCTGTCTAGGACAGCGAGCATTTGAGCGAGCGCCATTGCGTCATGTTCATTCTGCTCAAATGTCTTCTTCGCGCCACCCATCATCCAGTCGATGTCCGCACCGGCGCAGAAGTCGTCGCCAACCGCTTCGAGCGTCACAAGCCGCACATCGGCGCGTTCATCGAGCCGCTGGAGGGCCTCATGCAGCGCCTCCATGAGCGACCCGTCGAGCGCATTGCGCTTCTCGGGGCGGTTCAGCCGCAGGGTGGCCACCCCACGTGCATCAGTCGACTCAATCAAGGCAGGCATTTCGGCTACTCACATGCGGAACAGTCCAAAGCGTGTTTCTTCGATCGGAACTTTCAGGACGATTGACAAGGCAAGGCCGATAGCGCGCCTTGTGTCGAGTGGATCGATAATTCCGTCGTCCCACAGTCGTGCGCTCGAATACAGAGGCTGGCTTTGACGGTCATATTGCTCGCGAATCGGCCGGGCGTAGGCTTCCTCGTCATCAGCCGTAAAAGGAGCGCTCTGCGCTTGCATTCCTTCCCGCTTCACGCGCGCCAGAACGCTCGCCGCCTGCTCGCCGCCCATGACGCCGATGCGGGCGTTCGGCCACATCCACAAAAATCGAGGTGAATAGGCTCGCCCGCACATCGCGTAATTGCCGGCGCCGAAGCTCCCGCCCACGATGAGCGTCAGTTTCGGCACCGCAGCCGTGGCGACCGCCGTGACCATCTTCGCCCCTTCCTTGGCGATGCCGCCGCTTTCATATTTCGCGCCGACCATAAAGCCGGTGGTGTTTTGCAGGAAGAGAAGAGGCGTCTTGCGCTTTGCGCAAAGCTGGATGAAATGCGCGCCCTTTTGGGCGCTTTCTGAAAAAAGCACGCCATTATTCGCGACGATGCCGACGGGATAGCCATGGATATGGGCAAAGCCCGTCACTAATGTCGTTCCATAGAGTTGCTTAAACTCGTCAAATGCGCTGGCGTCAACGAGGCGCGCGATCACCTCTTTAACATCGAACTGCTTGCGACGGTCACGTGGCAGCAAACCGTAAATTTCCGCGACGTCGTGTCGAGGCTCCACAGGTTCTTGGACTGGCGCGGCGATAGGCGTCGCAGCGCCGAGATTGGCGACGATTGCGCGCGCAATCGCTAGCGCATGCATATCATTCTCGGCATAATGATCAGCGACGCCGGAACGGCGGCAATGCACATCCGCGCCGCCAAGCTCCTCCGCGCTCACCACTTCGCCCGTTGCGGCTTGAACGAGCGGCGGACCCGCAAGAAAAATGGCGCCTTCGTTGCGCACGATAATCGTCTCGTCGCACATCGCCGGGACATAGGCGCCCCCCGCTGTACAGGAGCCCATGACGACCGCGATCTGAGGGATTCCGCGAGCCGACATCGTCGCTTGGTTGTAAAAGATGCGGCCGAAATGATCGCGATCGGGGAAGACTTCTTCCTGACTGGCAAGATGCGCGCCGCCGGAATCGACCAGATAGAGGCAGGGCAGACAATTCTGCGCCGCGATTTCTTGCGCGCGCAGATGCTTCTTAACCGTCATCGGATAATACACGCCGCCTTTCACCGTCGCGTCATTCGCGACGATCATGCATTCGCGCCCGCTCGCACGGCCGACCCCGGCTACAACGCCCGCGCAAGCGACGCGGCCATCGTACATCTCATGCGCGGCAAAAGGCGCAATTTCGAGGAAGGGCGAGAAAGGGTCGAGCAATGCGTCGATGCGCTCTCGAGCGAGCATTTTGCCGCGCGCAAGATGACGCTCGCGTGCAGCCTCGCCGCCGCCGGCGCGAATATCCTCTGCAATGCGCTTCATCTCGTCGACGCGCTCGACCATCGTCGCGTAATTTTCGGCGTAGTCGCCGGCGCGCGCGTCGAGTGAGCTTTCGATGACGGGCATTTGGCTTACGCTCTTGAGGTTAGGCTGATTCCTGAAACAATTCGCGGCCGATCAACATGCGGCGGATTTCGCTCGTTCCCGCGCCGATCTCATAGAGCTTGGCGTCGCGCAGCAACCGGCCTGTCGGATAATCATTCATGTAGCCATTGCCGCCCAGGCATTGAATCGATTCCAAAGCCATCCAGGTCGCGCGCTCGGCGGCGAACAGAATCGCGCTGGCGGCGTCCTTGCGCGTGACGCGGCCGCGGTCGCAGGCCTTCGCGACGGCGTACACATAGGCGCGCGTAGCGGTCAGCGCCGTATACATGTCGGCGAGCTTGCCCTGCATGAGCTCGAATTCGCCGATCGGCTGACCGAACTGCTTGCGCTCGTGCACATAGGGCAGCACCACATCCATGCAGGCCTGCATAATGCCGAGCGGTCCGCCGGCAAGCACCGCACGCTCATAGTCGAGACCGCTCATCAGCACATTGACGCCGCACTCAGGCCGCCCCAACACGTTCTCCTCGGGGACTTTGCAGTCTTGAAAAATCAGCTCGCAGGTGTTGGAGCCGCGCATGCCGAGCTTATCGAGCTTTGGGGTCGATACAAAGCCAGGAAATGCGCGTTCGACAATGAAGGCTGTGATGCCGTGAGGGCCCGCTTCCATGTCGGTCTTTGCATAGACGATCACGATATCGGCGTCGGGACCGTTTGTTACCCACATCTTGTTACCGTTGAGGATATAAAAATCGCCGCGTTTATGCGCGCGCAGCCGCATATCGGTGACATCGGATCCCGCCCCGGGTTCGGACATGGCCAGCGCGCCAATGTGCTGGCCAGAGACGAGCGGCGGTAAATAGCGCCGCTTCTGGTTGTCCGAACCGTTACGATGAATTTGATTGACGCAAAGATTGGAGTGCGCGCCATAGGAAAGCCCCACCGACGCCGAGGCTCGGCTGATCTCCTCCATCGCCAGGACATGTTCGAGATAGCCAAGGCCGGCGCCGCCGTAATCCTCATGCACCGTCAGGCCGAGCGCGCCGAGGGCTCCAAGCTTTGGCCAAAGATCATTCGGGAAGGCGTTCGTCGCATCGATTTCCTTGGCGCGGGGCGCGATTTCCTTGGTCGCGAAGGATTCTATTTCGCCGCGCACGCGCTCAGCGACGTCGCCGAGGTTGAAGTCGAATTTAGGCGTCCAGTGGCGCATGTGCATCCTCCAAAGACGCACGCAGATATGAGACGCTATATTTCCCTCGCTTTGGGCGTTTCAAGACGTCGGGCGCGGCAAAGTTAGAGCTCAGGCCGTGATTGTCTGCGTGCGGCTCCCACGGGGCTGCGCGCCGAGCACGTCACTGTCGACGAAGGGGGCGAAGACCTCAAAATTGGCGTGGAACATCTCGACCAATTCTCCCGCCGTTTCAGCGAATTGCTCGCGCGACGGCCACGTCCGGATTGGATCAAGCAGCGCCTGATCCACACCGGGAACTTCCAACGGCACGGAAAGCCCAAACCATGGATCGGCGCGGAACGCGCCCTCTGCGATCGAGCCATCGAGCGCGGCGCGAAGCAGGGCGCGCGTCACGGCGATCGGCATGCGCCGCCCCATAAGGTATTTTCCGCCCGTCCAGCCGGTGTTAACGAGCCAGCAGTCCGCTTCTTGCTCGGCGATGAATTGGCGCAGCAGATTGGCGTATTCAGCCGGATGCCGCGGCATGAAAGGCGCGCCGAAGCACGTCGAAAAGACGGCCTGGGGCTCCCGCACGCCCTTCTCGGTTCCTGCGACCTTCGCCGTGTAGCCTGACAGAAAATGATACATCGCCTGCGCAGGGTTGAGCTTTGCGATGGGCGGCAGAACGCCAAAGGCGTCGCAGCTCAGCATGACGATGTTCTTTGGATGGCTCGCCCGCCCCGTCGCCGAAGCATTGGCGATGAATTCCAGCGGATAGGCGATGCGGGTATTTTCGGTTTTCGACCGGTCCCCGAAATCGACGCTTCGTGTCAGCGGATCGAGCGCCACATTTTCCAAGAGCGCGCCGAAGCGCTCGGAGGCGGCGTAAATATCCGGCTCCGACTCGCGCGACAGATCGATCGCTTTGGCGTAGCAACCGCCTTCGAAATTGAAGAGGCCGTCCCGATCCCAACCATGCTCGTCGTCGCCGACGAGCATGCGTGAAGGATCGGCGGAAAGCGTCGTCTTGCCCGTTCCGGAAAGGCCGAAGAACACCGCGGCGCCGCTATCATGGTCGTTGACCGCGCAATGCATCGGCAGAACGCCCTTGCCAGGCAAAAGAAAATTGAGATAGCCGAAGATCGATTTCTTGATCTCCCCGGCATATTGCGTGCCGCCAATCAACACGACGCGACGCGAAAAATCGATGGCGATCACTGTGCTTGAGCGACAGCCGTGTCGAGCCGGATCGGCGCGAAAGGACGGCAGATTGAGAATCGTCAAATCCGGGATGAAATTCGCCAGCTCGGCATCGCTGGGGCAGAGCAGAAGATTGCGCGCGAAAAGCGCATGCCAGGCATATTCGGCGTAGACCCGAACGCGCAGCCGATGCGCAGGCGACGCGCAAGCGTAAAGATCCTGCGTGAAAAGCGTCATGCCCTGGGCTTGCGCGCGCATGTCGTCATAAAGGCGGCCGAAATGCTCCGGCGTCATCGCCTGGTTGTTGTCCCACCAGACCGATGATTCCGTTATTTGGTCGCGGACGATGAATTTGTCTTGTGGAGAGCGCCCCGTGTGAGCGCCGGTGCTTACGACCAGAGCGCCGCTCGACGCAATGCTGCCCTCCCCGCGGCGCACGGCCTCCTCATACAAAACCGATCTATCGAGATTGCGCAAAACATTCGGCTGAAAATTTGGCTCGCAGGCCCCCTTATCGCCGAGCCCGTCCGACCGCCACATCATCGTCGCTTTCCTACCTGCGCCTTCGCGTTATTGAACGCTGTAAAAGCGGATGGATTTCAGATAGGGGCGAGCGAAAGCGGATCAAGATGGAATCAAAATAGGCAATGATCTCCCACTATCCACGCGAACAGCGCCAGTTACGACGTCATGATCATTTGTAAGAAATGAGCAAGCGCATTCAATATACATATATATGAATAGATCTATATGACGGCCTCGACGTATTCAAAAATAAAGCGTATCGAGCTACTTTGAACGCCGGTAGCGAGACGTGCTCGACCTGACCCCGCAAGACTGGACGGCCATTGGCCTCAGCCTGAAAGTCGCCACCGCGGCGACCCTCGCGGCGCTGCCCTTGGCGCTCCTCGTCGCTTACGCCTTGGCGCGGTGGCGCTTTCCCGGCCATGGGGCGCTCAACGCGATCACGCATCTTCCGCTGGTGCTGCCCCCGGTCGTCACTGGCTTTATATTGCTGCTGCTGTTTGGACGCCACGGCCCCTTGGGGGCCTTTTTCGCCGATTATCTGGGGATCGTCTTCGCATTCCGCTGGACCGGAGCGGCGCTGGCCGCCGCTGTGATGAGCTTTCCGCTCATGATCCGGCCCATCCGCCTGTCCTTCGAAAGCGCGGATCGGCGTCTTCCCACGGTCGCCCGCTCGCTCGGCGCAAGTCCATTGTGGGCTTTTGTGCTCGTCGAATTCCCCTTGGCTTTGCCTGGCGTCATGGTCGGCTTGATTTTGGGCTTCGCAAAGGCGTTGGGCGAATTTGGCGCAACCATCACCTTCGTTTCCAGCATCCCAGGCGAAACGCGCACCATCCCAGCCGCCATCTATGGCTTGATCCAGGCGCCGGACGGCGACGCGGCGGCCATGCGGCTTGCCTCCGTCTCAGCCGTCATCGCCGTCGTCGCGCTGGCGGTCTCGGAACTGCTGCAAAGGCGGGCGCGGTACGAAACGTGATCGCTGTCGACGTCACATATTCGCGCGGCGATTTCTCGCTCGCCTGCGCCTTTGAAAGCGCGGCGCGGGTAATCGCGGCGCATGGAGCCTCCGGCGCCGGCAAATCAACCTTGGCCAATTTGATCGCGGGTCTGGCGCGGCCCGACTCCGGCGAAATCCTTCTTGGCGGCGAAACGGTCGTCGATGTGTCGCGCGGAATTTTTGTTCCGCCCGAGAAGCGCAGGGTCGGCTTCGTCTTTCAGGACGCGCTCCTCTTTCCGCATCTCAAGGTGCGCGCAAACATTCTTTTCGGCCGATTTTTTACCCCCAGGGCCGAACGCCGCGTCGCCCTCGAACCAGTAGTTGAGACGCTGGGCATTTCGCATCTGCTCGACCGTTGGCCGGCGACTCTTTCGGGAGGCGAACGCCAACGCGTTGGCCTCGCGCGCGCGCTGCTCGCGGCGCCGCGTCTTCTGGTCATGGACGAACCTATGGCGTCGCTCGACCATCCGCGCCGGCAAGAAATCATGGGACTCATCGAGCGGATGCGCGACGAATTCGCCATCCCGATTTTTTTGGTTTCTCACGCCGCGGAAGAGATCGAGCGCCTCGCCGACGAGGTCCTGGTGCTCGATAAGGGACGCATCGTTGCGCGCGGCGCGCCCGCCGAAACGCTGCCTGGCGCCAGCCGGCTGATCGAAGGCGGGCGCTTTGCGATTACGAGCCGACTTACGGCGAAGGTCGAGCGGACAGACGAGCGCTACGGTGTCACGCGCCTCGCCCATCCTGCCGGCGAAATCATCGTCGCGGCGCGACTAGCCGAAGGCGCCGCCCGCGTCGTCGTTCGCGCGACCGATGTGGCATTGGCCAGGACGAGGTCGAACGACACCAGCGTGCGCACCATGCTCCGCGGGCGTCTGATCAAGATCGACGCGAATGACAGTCCATTCGCTTTCGCGGCGGTGGAGCTTGTCGGCGGGGAGCGCCTCATCGCCGCCGTGACGCGGCTCGCTATGGACGAACTGAGCTTGAAGGTCGGCGACGAAGTGTTCGCCCTGGTGAAAGCGGTGGCGCTGGACGAGCGCGAGCTGTGAACTGTGAGCCGTCGCGCAATGATATGGCGCGGCCGTTGGACCTTTCAACGCCTTTATGAGGCGGCCGCTGCGAGACGCTGCGAATATGCGCGAATATTTCTCAAGGATGGCGTAGCGCTCACGAAAGATGCGGCTTTTTGTGTCTTGCCGTCCATGCCTTTGCAGACCTACTTAAGAGCGGGCCTCGCTCTATTCGCAAAGTTCAGCTGGTTGGAGGCAAGCCGAAAGCGGCCGGGCAAGAAACTCAGGCTTGAATGGAGAAAAAAATGAAGATTTCTGCGCGCAATGTGTTGGAAGGCACGGTTAAGGAGGTCAAATTGGGCACGACGACCGCTCATGTCGTGATCGATGTGAAGGGGTTAACTGTCACGGCGTCCATCACGAACGAATCCGTCGACGAGCTGGGTCTCAAAGCCGGCGTGAAGGTGAAAGCGATCATCAAATCATCCGACGTTATGGTTGCGGTCGATTGATCCGCGTCAGGAGTCGTGCAGCTTTCGAGGCTGGACGACTCCCAGTAACGAGCTGATCGCGCCAAGCAAGGCGGGTGAGCCAATCGCAAAATACTTGCGCTTACCGACGACTGAAATTTCTTCTCGTCACGGACCGTTGAAATGCACGGCGCCAAATTCAGCGCAATCATACCCGCCGAAGGCTCTCGCTCGTTCGCGAAACGACGCGCTCGCGCAAAACCGAATGAGCTTCTGAAATGGCGGATCGAAATAAGCCTTGCGCCATATGAGCAGATCGAAGCGCTCGACAACCATTGGCGCGAACTCGAGCTGAAATTGACGCGCCGCCGCTTCGATCCCCAATCCAACGTCGGCGCGCCCCGCGGCGATCGCCATGGCGAGATCCGATTCCGAGCGCTCGATGGCGTCTACGGATCTCAGATCGGATTTTCGCAATCCCTCCTTCGACAGCAGAGCCATTAGCACCAGTTCGCTGCCAGCCTCCGGCTGACGAGACTGAAATCTGAGATCTCCGATATCCGCGAGGCTTTTGATTGGACGCTTTAATTTGGGTGAGTACATCAACCCGCGTGTGCGCTTGGCCCATTCGATGAGCGCCACCGGCTCCTTGCCGAAGGATTTGCTCACCGCCGGCACGTTCCATTCGTCGGTTTTGGGGGCAGGGATGTGGAGGCCGGCCGCGATGCAGGCGTTCTCCTGCATCCGCGCCAAACCGTCGAGGGCGCCGTCCATCAGCGCGGCGATACCCGAGCGCGACTCCCGCAAGGCCCATTCGAGCAAAGGGTCATGTCCTCCGGCCATCACCAGCGGAAAATCTGCGGCCGCTGCTCTTTTGCTTGACTGTTCGGCGTCCGGACCGCTGGCGGAAATCCATTCCTCGATCTCTTTTTTCGGGAAGAGGAGCTTGCCTGTAACGCGACGGAAGGGCAGCGCCTCTTCGGAGACGAGATCATAGACCTTTCGCTCCTTCACTCGGAGCAGGGCGGCGAGTTCGCGGGTGGTGAGATATTCCGCCATAACCTGTCCTGTTGTGCCGGTCCGATTGTAAAAATAACATGATAACACATATCTTGGCGGCTCGCTCGTCGGAAGCCGCCATCGGAAATTTACGTTGTAAAAGACGAAAATAGGGGCAACGAACACTCCGGGGCCGCTTATCAGGTAGTGAATTTATGTACGAATTTTCAGCATGACTCGATTCTATTGAGAAATTATAGACTAAAAAGACAGTTTATCACCTAGAAGCACGGCACTCGCCCATCGGGTCGGGCAACGCCGAAGGAGCCCTCCAATGATTGATTTCCGCAACATCGCCGTGGCCTTCTCGATCCTCTTGTGCGCGACGCGGGTCAACGCAGAGGTTCCCGCGACATCGGCGCCGACGAGCGGACAGACGGCGGCGCCCGCCATCACGGTCTTTGCCGCGGCGAGCCTCAAAAACGCGCTCGACGCGGCGGCGGCCACCTATAAGGAGAAGATCGGCGTCGAATTGACGGTGAGCTACGCCGGCTCCATGGCCCTCGCCAAGCAAATCGAGGCCGGCGCGCCGGCGGAGGTTTTCGTCTCCGCCGACGCCGCCTCGATGGACTATCTCGCCGAGAAAAATCTCATTCAGCCCAAGACACGCTTCAACTTCCTTGGCAACACGCTTGTGCTGGTCGCACCGCGGACGTCAAAGCTGGAAAAAGTGGCCCTTACGAAAGAAGCATTCGCCGCGGCGATCGGATCGGGCAAAATCGCCACGGGCGACATTGCGTCGGTTCCGGTCGGCAAATATGCAAAAGCCGCGCTCGATAAGCTCGGTCTCTGGAGCGTCGCGGAACCGCATTTCGCTTTCACCGACAATGTTCGCTCCGCGCTCATGTTCGTCGCGCGCGAGGAGGCGCCGCTCGGCATCGTCTACGCCACCGACGCCAAATCGGAACCGAAGGTGAAGATTGTCGCGACATTTCCATCCACGTCCCATCCGCCAATCGTTTATCCCGTAGCGCTGACCGCGAGCGCCAAGGGCGAGTCGCCAGCGAAATTTCTCGACTTTCTGAAAAGCCCGGCCGCGAAGGCGATCTTCGTCGAGCAGGGATTTACCGGTCTCAAGTAAGTTAAAAATGCGCCGCGATCACGCAATATAGGGAAATTGCCGAGCGAAGGCGCCCAATAGACGTCGGCGCCGCCTTGATCCGGCTTGCTCAGTTCGGCGAGCGCGTCGCGCGACTGCTTCCAAATAAATTGCGCGTGTGCGCCGGGGAATTTCTTTTCGAATTCCTGTTCATATCGCGTCGTCAGCTCTTCGGGAAAGCTGGTAATGACGACAATTTTCCTGTCATCGGCGCGCGCCGGGCCGCTCGCCCCGCAAAACAGGCCAGCAACGGTTGATGCGGCGCTGACGAGAAGCGCACGGCGGGTCGGGCAGCAAGCGGCGTTCGTTATGTTGTTCGCATACATAACATAGAAGTTATTTTTGGGACAATGCGAAGCTTAAAGAGTAGGCGCCGCTGGCTCTTTGGAGGGCTTTATGTCATAAATATTCGGGCATGTATCATCTTTGCAACGATATATAACGTGCATATATGACGCGATAGAGATCGCCTATGACGGAAAGCGACGACGGACCTGCAGGCTTCTTTCGCGCCCTGACGCGGGCGTTCGAAACGACGATTCACGCGCATCGGCGCCGAGAGGATTTCGTCGGCGCTCTCTGCGCGCAGGCCTTCGACAGTTTCCAGGGCAATATCGCCATTCAGTCAGAAGGCGCGCCTCTCCCTGCCTGCCAGGGTGAATGTTCCGCTTGTTGCTCATTGCGAGTCGTCGCCACCGCGCCGGAGATTTTCCTTTTGACTCACTTTGTCACCGCCAATGCGGAGACGCTCATCGCGCGCGGCCTTGATCTTAAGCAACGCATTATTGACGCCGACGCCCAAACAGCCCGGTTATCGGAAAAGGAACGCATGGCGCTCCGGCGCGACTGCCCTCTCATTGAACGCGCGCTTTGTCTCGCTTACCGACTTCGACCTCTCGCCTGTCGCGGCCATGCTTCCTTCGATAAGAAAGCATGTGAACTGATCGCCGCCGGACAAGACGTCGATGCTGCGGTGTCGACGCCGCACATTGTCGTTAGAAGCCTTGTGCAAGGCGCCCTGATGTCGGCCTTGTGCGGCGACGGACTCTCATTCCGCCTTTACGAACTCAACCAAGGCTTGACGATCGCGCTTTCCCGACGGGACGCGGAAGCGAGTTGGATTGCCGGCGGCGACCCGTTGGAAGATGCGGCGATTTCGGATTTCAGCGCGCAAGAAGCCATGAAGGCGTTTGAAGCAATCGGGCGCGGCGACGGTCCGCTTACCCCTTCAGGCAATTAATCCGCTGCGAGAATGACGTTCTGGGCCTCAAAGCTCGCCGCTGCCCGCCTGCCCTCGGCGATATTCAGTTTCTCGGCTTCTTGCCGGGGAATCACGGCGGTCATGGTCTTGCCGTCGCCGATGTCGATCAGAAACTCGCTATTGCGCTCCGCATCGACACGCCGGGTCACGACGCCGACGAAGCAGTTGCGGCGGCCGCTAGAACGGGCGTCGGCGGGCGCGAGGTCGACGAAAGACGATTTGATGAGAGCCAGCACTTTGCGCCCAGGCTCCAGGCCAAGATCAGCGGCGGCCTCATTGGTCACAATGGAGTAGATGTTATGTTCGCCGGAAAGCCGCAAAGTTACCTCGACGTCTACAGGCCATTTCTTGACCTCAACAACCTCGCACTGGAAAACATTGCGCGCGGAAATTTTGACTCCTACGCTCCACAGCAGGAAATGTTCGTGCCCGTCGAGCCCTTTTTCCGCGATCGCTGAGGAGATCCTCGAAACTCGAGCTTCGAGCTGGTGAAACATTGCGATCAATCGACGCCCCTCCACTGTCACTTCGGCGCCGCCGCCGCTGCGTCCGCCCGCCTTCGTGACGAAGGCCGGGCTTGGCAGCAGGTTGTTGATCGAATTCACCGCGTCCCACGCGGCTTTGTAGCTAAAGCCGACCACTTTGGCGGCTTTGCTGATGCTCCCATATTCGGCGACCGCTTCGAGTATTTTAATGCGATCCCTGCCGACCAAAAATTTGCCCTTGCTGCGAAGAGCCAACAAGGCGTCAATCTTTTCTTCTCTCATGCTTCCAGAGCCTCAGCTGAAGGCCAAATTACGACATCTCAAACGCAGAATATCCCGCGTCGGCGGCCCTTCGGGGCGCTCTCGCTCGTGAGCCTGCGATTCATAGCGAAGTCTAGTTCATTCGCGAGCAGCGGGGCAAAGAATGCGGCGCTTGCCCTTTATTGAGCTTGCTTCTCAGACCCCCTCCAATCGTAATTTCGATCGCTATGCACTATTGATATATAAAGGCGCTTGATCAAAACAGAGACTAACTGAGATCGAGCGCAAAGCTCGCGGCTGATCCCGCCGGGCAAGAAGCGTCATGCCGCGCGCGAAGGCTAAACATACTCCTCTCCTTCGCTCGGTTCGAACGCGAGATTGCGACGAGACCGCCCGCCCCGCGGAAATAATGTCCATGAATTGTCCTTGAGACAGAGGCAAAATCAGTGAGTTGGAGGAAAATTCCCTAAGATTCTGAACAGGGAATTATTTCGAGCAAATAGGGAATGGCGAACGCGAAAATGCTCGGAACAGGGAATGTGGGGCGATCAGTTTTGTGTTGCCGAAATCCAGCCCGAGGGTGCTGGCGAAGCGTCAGCGAAGCGCAAGGCAATATGATTGGGCTCGCTACTGCAAAATGTCCGATCGGCCCGGCGTGGCCAGAGACTCTGGCATGTGCGGACGACAACCTGATCTGTATGAGAAGCTAACGGATTTACGGCGATGCAGAGGATCTTGCTCAAGTTAAGCGGACTCATTGCCAGCTCATGGGCGCTATCCTGGTGCTTGTATCGCCTGCACGGGCATTGTCACATTGGCAGCTTGCCTGCCCTGACCTCTGGCTCTTATCCTGAACGATGACCAAGATCAGTTACGCCGGCTACCGCTTTCCGCCTGTCATCATTCAACAGGCGATCTGGCTATATGTCAGATTCACTTTAAGCTTCCGAGACGTCGAGGATTTGCTGGCGGAACGCGGGATCGCGGTCTCTTATGAAACCGTGGGACGATGGGTCAATCATTTTGGTCCCAAGATTGCGGCTGATCTTCGCAAGCGCCGGCCGAAGCCGCACACAACATGGCATCTGGACGAAGTCTATCTCACGATCGATGGACGCTTGGTTTATCTGTGGCGCGCCGTCGATAGCGAAGGAGAGGTTTTGGATGTCCTGGTCCAGACCAAGCGGCATAAGGCCGCAGCGCTGAAATTAATGCGTAGGCTCCTGAAGAAATATGGCTTCGCGCCGGAGAATTTGGTCACGGACAAACTGCGATCTTACCACGCTGCGGCGCGCGATCTTGGGATCGAGCATCGGCATCGTGCGGGCCGATGGCAAAACAATCGGGCAGAGAATTCACATCAACCGACCCGACGACGAGAACACAAGATGCAAGGGTTCAAAAGCGTCGGTTCAGCACAACGATTTCTCTCATTTCATGCAGCCGCCTACAACACCTTCAATGTTCAACGCCATCTCATTTCAGCAAGGACGCACCGAGCTTTTCGATCCTCGGCCATGGACACGTGGCGTGCGGCCACTGCTGCAGCATGAGCACGATCGTCAACGAGATCATTCGCGTCTATCCTTCGACAACGTGACAAAGCCTTCGCGACCAATCTCGCCGCCCTAAACATTCCTCCGCACATCGTCGAGCGCATCCTCAACCACGCCTCCGGGACAATTTCGGGCGTTGCGGCGATCTACAATCGGCACGCTTACATGGAAGAAATGCGCGCTGCGATCGAGGCGTGGGAGATACGCTTGGCCCAAATCATTTCTCAGACTTGAGCCATGTCCGCCGTCGTAGTTGTCATTGGTCTGAGTTTGACCCATAGCGGCCCCCCGCTGCGCAATTGTCGATGAGTAGAAAGCCGATCGATTTCGTGCGCCGGTTGGACATGGGTGGAGGCCGTCAATGCTTTGTGGCGGCCCCCTTCAGCAAAGTCCTATTCGCTCGTTTTGTTGTTCCGCTCAGCCTCCTTGAGGCGCATCTCGTCCTCCGATGTGAGCTTCGGCCGGTCGATCGTTAGCGTGATCTTCTCAATTTTGCCGTTGAAGGCGAAGGGCGGCTGATAGTCCTGGTCGTTAACGCCGGTCAGCGTGTCGGAGCCGATGTCGAGCGCCTCGTCCCATTGCAGGATTATCGGCAGCGTGCGCTCCATCTTCTGTTCCGCGACGACCTTGCCGTCCACCTTCAGCGCTCCCGCGCCACTGCGCCCAATGCCGGAGAGGTTGTTGAAGGCGAGCGTGCCCAGGCCCAGGCCGTCATATTTGAAGTCGAACTCCAGTGTATGCTTGCCTGGCGCCAGCGCATCGGCGCCTTCCCAGCGAACTCTCTTCAGATCAACGAGATTCCAGGTAAAGACGGGTTTGCCCTTGAGCATATAGAACCCATAGCCGGCGAAACGGCCGCCCTGGGTGATCAGCATGCCCTCGCCGCCTCCCTCGGGGATGTCGACCTCGGCCTTGAAATTATAGGACGCGTTCAGAATGGACGGCGCGTCGCCGTTTGGCGTGCCGGTAAGCGGCAGGGTCCAAGTAAACACATTGCGGCCCGCGGTGATGCTCGGCCGCGGCGTCACCATTCGGGGCAGGACCGAGGCGTCGAGGGGCAGGACCTGATATTTCTTCGCCTCGGCCCAGAAGAGCCGCTCCAACTCCTTCACTTTCTCCGGATGCTTGGCGGCGACGTTCTCGGACTGTGTCCAGTCGTTCTTGAGGTCATAGAGCTCCCATGGGAAGCTGGCTGGATCCTGGCTGACGGGAGCGAAGACGATCCACGGCGGACGCATGACTTTCGTGCTCGCGATCCAGCCGTCATGATAGATGGCGTGGTCGCCGAACATTTCGAAATATTGTGTCTTATGCCGGGATGGCGCCTCGGCGTTTTTCGCATCGAAGCTATACATGAGGCTGACGCCTTCGATCGGGCTTTGCTTGACGCCGTCGACGACCTTCGGCTCCGCGATTCGCGTCGCCTCGAGAATAGTCGGCGTGATGTCGATCATATGGTGGAACTGATTGCGGACGCCGCCCTTGTCGGTGATGACTTTGGGCCAGGAGATCGCCATGCCCTGGCGGACGCCGCCGAAATGCGAGGCGATCTGCTTGGTCCACGAAAAGGGCGTGTCGAAGGCCCAGGCCCAGCCAACCGCCATGTGGTTGTAGGTCTTGTCCGAGCCCCAGACGTCGTAGAAATATTTCAACTGATCTTCGACGGGCACCTGCACGCCATTGAACATGGCGACTTCATTGGGCGTGCCGTGGGCTTGACCCTCCGAGCTCGTCCCATTGTCGCCGTTGATATAGATGATCAGCGTGTTGTCGAGCTTGCCCATGTCCTCGACGGCCTGAATCACCCGCCCGATCTCGTGGTCGGTGTAGGCCACATAGGCGGCGAAGACATCGACCTGGCGGATAAAGAGTTTCTTTTCGTCCGCCGAAAGCTCGTCCCAGTTCTTCAGCAGATCATGCGGCCAGGGCGTCATCTTCGCGTTCGGGGGGATCGCGCCGAGCTTTTTCTGATTCTCGAAGATTTGGTCGCGCAGCGCGTTCCAGCCCTTGTCGAAGAGATGCATGTCGCTGATCTTCTTGATCCATTCCGGCGTCGCATGATGCGGAGCGTGTGTTCCGCCCGGCACGTAATAGAGGA
>CAZCJY010000010.1:0-8608 GCA_964498975.1 uncultured Methylocystis sp. | reverse complement strand
ATAGAGGAAGAACGGCTGCTCGGGCGCGAGCGCGTTGATGCGATTGAGATAGGCGATGGCGTCGTCGGCCATGGCGGTAGTGAGGTTCCACCCCGGCTTGCCCACGAAGGGATAAATCTGCGTCGTATTGCGGAACAGATTCGGTTGCCACTGGTTGGCGTCGCCGCCGACGAAACCGTAGAAATATTCGAAGCCCATGCCGATCGGCCACTGATCGAAGGGGCCGTCCTGGCTGGCCTGAAAGGCAGGCGTATTGTGGTCCTTGCCGAACCAGGAGGTGCGATAGCCGTTATCCTTGAGGATGCGGCCGATCGTCGCTTTATTGTCCGGAATGATGCTGTCATAGCCGGGATAGCCGGTCGCCATCTCGGCGATTTGGCCGAAGCCGACCGAATGATGATTGCGGCCTGTGATCAGCGCAGCGCGCGTCGGCGAGCACAGCGCGGTGGAGTTGAAGTTGGTGTAGCGCAGACCTTCTTTCGCGATGCGGTCGAGCGCGGGAGTCGGAATCACGCCGCCGAAAGTACTTGGCACGCCGAAGCCCGAGTCGTCCGTCATGATCAGCAAAATATTGGGTGCGCCCTTCGGCGGCTCGATGCGCGGCGGCCAATAAGGCTTGGATTGCGCGGCGTTTCGTTCGATCTTGCCGTCAAACTTAAAAGGCGGAGATGGGAGTTGGTCGCCCTTGATGGTGACTGTTGCGCTGGGCGATCCAGGGGTTCCGCTGATTTGTTGAGCGGGCGCCATGTCAGACGCTATTCCCAACAAGATGGCCACAATTAGAAAAATAGAGCCGTTGCGCATCACCGCCTCCTACCTAGCTAAAGCTCTAACCAGAATTGATGATTGGCTTCTTACTGGATCTCGTCAATCGGCCTCAGTCGCATTCGATACAGGCTCATAAGCGATAATTCGCGGAAGGGCCGCTTTCGCGTGTCCGGAAGTCCCTTGGCGCATTCCGGAAATGCCGCCATCCGACTCTGACGTCGGTTTATGATTATAATCAGCCAATATCTGATGTCATCCGGGTGGTTATCCGCAGCGTGTCTTTCGACATCGACCAGTATCCGCTCTTTTGCGGGCGTCTATTGCCGCCCAGCGCTTCGGCGATCGAGGTGGCATTTAGCCTTCAATGATCTCCCCTTCGCCCGTTCCGCCCCTATTTCTTCGTC
This sequence comes from uncultured Methylocystis sp., assembly GCA_964498975.1. Lineage (GTDB taxonomy): Bacteria > Pseudomonadota > Alphaproteobacteria > Rhizobiales > Beijerinckiaceae > Methylocystis. Next base: position 7,436 of record CAZCJY010000010.1, on the reverse strand, counting down.
TTCTTTTTCGAGGCGGCGTCCATCGCCGAGTGCTTCCTCTTCTCGTATCCCTTTGCGATGTCTGGAAGCTTGGAGAGCATGAGCATGCGGGCCTCTTCGGCCTTCCCGGGGTCATGCCAACCCCGCCGTCTTTTGCTCTTTATATCGTCTCCAATTCCTTCGGCGCTCGGGCGAGCAGTTCGGTGAGCTCTCTCGGAATGTCCAAATAGCGGAATCGCTTTAGCTCGAATCCGACATCAATGGCTCCCCACGGCAGCGTAAACGTTGTCCACGGCCTGAGCTCCAAAAGGAACACGACATATCCGCCAGTAATCGCCGGCGCGATCCGCTCGACGGTGTAAATCGAGCCCTTGCTCAGGCTCCCAATCCCATAAGGTCCTGAGGAGTCGTCGATACAAATAATTTCGGTTCCAGGCGCCGTATCGGGACTGATCATTGCTCGATTATCCTCTTACATGGCCCCATTCTTACCCGCGTGGTAAGCGGCGGACCTCCTTCTGACGTTACATATAGGCGCTCGTAGGCGCTCGGCTCGCTCCATTCTTAGCCATCAACGCAACGCTATCGCTGGCACGAGTTTCGAAAGGGACGGCGAGCTAAACGCGCTGCCGCACATTGTCCGAATTGAATTCGACTCCCCAAACTCACGCCGAAAACCGGAAAACCTTTGACAAAGTTGAATCCAATGCTCTTGAATGTCCCCGCGGCAAGATTTGCGGTAGCGACAATCTAGTTTTTTGAAGAGGAAACGCACATGGCCTTGATCAACAAGATGCTGGTTGGCGAGTCGCTGGTCGGCGAGGGCAACGAAGTCGCGCACATCGACCTGATCATGGGCCCACGCGGCAGCGCAGCGGAGCTGGCCTTCGCCAACGCGCTGGTCAACGAAAAGAACGGCTTTTCGACGCTTTTGGCGGTCATTGCTCCGAACCTGATGTGCAAGCCGAACACGATCCTGTTCAACAAGGTGACGATCAAGGATGCCAGGCAGGCGGTGCAGATGTTCGGCCCGGCGCAGCATGGCGTCGCCAAAGCAGTTGCGGACAGCGTCGCTGAGGGCGTGATCCCGCTTTCGGAAGCCGACGACGTGTTCATCTGCGTCGGCGTGTTCATCCATTGGGACGCGAAGGACGACAAGAAGATCCAGGACTACAACTACACCGCGACGAAGGAAGCCATTGCCCGCGCCGTCAAGGGCGAGCCGAAGGCGTCCGAGGTCGTGGCCCAGCGCAGCACCGCCAAGCATCCCTTCGCCCCCAACTGAGATTGAGGCGAGGAGATAAGTCAGTGGGGGAGCCGCTCGCGGTTCCCCTTAGCAACGAGCTAGACCCACGAGAACAGATCCGAGCACATTTTCGACCGTCTTGCATCGAGACGCTACTTGTCGGTTAGTCCGTTCCGCAGAACGGAGCTTTTTTATTGTCCGCCAAACGCCCAAAGCGCAGTGGCGGGCGCATTGGCTCACACCAGCTCCACGATCCTCCGCTGCGCCTCGGCATGCGCCTCGATGTAGCGCTGGGTCGTCGACAGGTTAGAGTGACCGGCGAGCGCCTGAACGTCACGCAGCGACCCGCCGACCGTCGAGATCCTGCGCGCGGCATTGGTGATGAAAGTCCGCCGTCCCGAATGACTCGAACAACCCTTGAAACCCAACTCGGCATACCACCGGGAGAAGAGATTCGCGACCGCTTGGGGGGAGGTTCGGGTAGCTCGCTCGGTCGTGATCACGAAAGGCGCCGGGCGAGCCCGAGAAGGCGACCGGCGAAGACCCAATAGGGCGGACCGAAGCTCTTTGTTCAGTGGGATGACTCGACCGCCGCCGTTGCCCTTGCTGGCCTCGTTGGTCAGGTGGATGCAGTCACAATACAATGTGCTGCCGCTCGACGACCGTATGTCGGAGCGCTTCGACGCCTCATTGCGTCCGAACCCGCTTCTTGGCTTGAAGTCGTTCGCCTATGGTTCCGGCGTGACGGGGATCAGCGAGTCGGCCGTACTTAACACGCATGATGTGCCTTTCACCTGACGGCTGACGTCGTCGTCGGCGACGATGGCGCGGACGGCGTGCTCGCCGCGATCGGCGGCGTCACCTCGGGCTGGTCGCTATACGTGAAGGACGGAAAGCTGACCTTCTATTACAACTTCTTCGAGGTCGATCACGCACGGGTGCAGGCGAGCGAGTCCCCTGCCGAAAGGCAAATCGAGCGTGCGCCTCGAATTCACGCCTACCGAGCCGGACCCGGCAAGCCAGCTGATGTGAAGCTCTTCGTCAACGGCAAGGAAGCCGCCCATGGGGTCGTGGGCAAAACCGTGCCCTTCCGCTACAGTGTCGAGCCTTTCGACATCGGCCGCGACACGGTCTCCGCCGTCTCAAAAGATTATCGGCCGCCCTTCGCCTTCCCCGGCAAGATCGAACAGGTGACGGTGGAGGTGAAGTGATCCCCTGGGACGCGGATTTGAATCTATCCACACCGAGTACTGGGTGAATCGACACGAATACTAATTCATGAGCGGCCTCGGGACTGGCCGCATCGCGAATCTTCCCGCCGAAGTAAGGCCAGCAAAGCAGTTTACACACGCACTCTTAGCGTATTTGAGCAGCCAAAAACGCGTCACGACTCTTTTGCCGGCTCTCATCGAAGTTTCTCCAGAGACGCCGCCAGCCTCGCGATTTCCGCGTCATCCGGCGCCAGCTCGGCGAGCGTGCGCGCGACTGGCGCCGCGCGCTTCGCGTCCTGAGCCTGCAACGCGTCCTGAAGTTCCAATTGCAGCAACTGCAAATCGAAGGGAAAACGACGCAAGGCCTTGTCGAGGGCGGCGCGCGCATCCTGCGCTCGATCGAGCGAATTCAGCGCGACGATGTAAACATAGAGGAAGCGCGATTCCTCCGGCGCCAATTCCGTCGCGCGATCAAGTTCCGATATCGCTTCGTGGTATCGCTTCTGGCGAATGAGACTCAATCCAAGGGCGTGATGCGCGGCGGCGGCGTCGGGAGAGCGCGCAATCGCCTCACGCAGGACCTTTTCCGACTCCGCTTCTTTTCCCTGCGCGCGATAGAGATCAGCCAAGTTGACGGAAAGCGGAGTCGCCGAAGGCTCCAGCCTCAGGCCGGCGAGATATTCGGCCTCGGCGTCAGCGGCTTTGTCGCGCCGGAGCAGAAAGCCCGCGAGATTGGCGCGCCCGTCCGGGCGATCCGCGTTCAATCTTTGGCTTGCCTCATATTCCGCCCAAGCGGCCTCCAATCGGGCGCGATCTTCCTTGGATAACGCGTCAACGCTTTGGTCGGCCAATGCGACGGCGGCCTCCAGGCGAACGGCCCTAACAGGGTCAGACAGCAGAGGATTGGCGCGACGCCAACGTTGATCCGGCGGCAAGGACGGCGAGAGCGCGCGGAGGGCGGCGATGCGCACGAGCGGATCGGCATCATTCAGCGCCCTGATCGTCGCTTGCTCCACGGAAATCGACGGCAGTCGTTGCGCTTCGCTGATCGCGGTCGCGCGCGCCTCCGCGGGCGTCGCCGGATTATTCGCGAGTTTCAGCAACAGTTCTCGCGCAGCAGGTTCGCCCAAGCGCGCTTTGTGGAAGGCATCCGCCCAGTTCTGGAAGCCCTTGCGGTGTGGTCCATGCCATCGCTCAATCGCCTGAGCAGCCCATTCCGCCGATTTGTCCTTGTGGCAAGCATTGCATGTGTTCGGCGTGCCGAGCGTTACGGAAAGGTCAGGGCGCGGAATGCGAAATGAGTGATCGTGGCGTTCGTCGACAACCATGTAGGTGCGGGAAGGCATGTGGCACGACACGCAATCCGGCGCATTGGGCCCGCTCTGATGTCCCGAGTGCGCTGCGGACGAAAAGCGATCCGCTTGATGGCATTGCGAGCAGACCTCCGTCCGCGCGGCCTTCAGCTTGCCGGAATGCGGATCGTGGCAATCGCTGCAAATAACCCCCTTGGCGTACATCAAACTTTGCTTGAACGAATGGTCATTGAAGACTTCGTCCTTCATCTGACCGTCGTCTTCAAAGAGCTCTTGCGTCAGCAGCGCCGGCGTATGCGTGTCCATCAACGGTTTGCCAGGACGCCAATCCTCGCCGATTTGGCCGCGCCGCGAATGGCAATACGCGCAAAGCTCAACCTCATCGTCGCTCGGGCGCGCCGCCGATTGTGTGGGCCTGCCCGTCTTCAGATCAGGCGACCAATCGACATGTTCTCGGCGCGCATGAACGGAGATGAAACCCTTGTTCGCGACGTGACCATCACGACCGCCGTTCGCCCAAGCCACATGTTCCACGCCCGGCCCATGGCAACTCTCGCACCCGACGCCGATCTCGGAGAAGCTCGTATTGAAGCGATCCTTGGCGGCGTCGTAATTCTTGTGCAGCCCGGTCGTGTGACACTCCGCGCACATGAAGTTCCAGTTCTGCATGGAGCGTGTCCAATGCAGCGGATCGGCGCCTGGCATGGGCCGATCCGGATAGAGATGAAGCCAGCGCTGGCCGCCGGCTTCCTTCGGTCGCGTATCCCAGGCCCAGGGCAAAGCTTGCAGGCGCCCGTCCGGAAATGTCACGAGATATTGCTGGAGCGGCTCGACGCCGAAGGTGTGACTGATCTTGAAGCGCGCGGTCTTTCCGTCGCGTCCTTCGGTCTCCACGATGTAACCGTTCCCGTCACGAAAAAACCTGCCATTAGAGCCGTGGCTTTCGGCTATAGCGTTGTTGAAATCGCCGTGCACGGTCTCATGCGTCGCGACAGTCATCGCCGTCGCGTGATGCGATTTCTTCCACGCAGCGGTTTCCCCTGCATGGCATCCGGCACAGGCCTCGGAACCAACATAGAGTGGCACGGATGGCGCGGATGATTTCTCTTGCGCGGCAGCGCCACAAGCAGCAGCGACAAGCAGGCCGAATATCGCGTGGACGCGCGCAGACGCCGATGCCAAACGTCGCGCGACGTTCATCGCCTTCCCAAGGGCAGGATGCTCGCGTCTACCCTTACCCAAACTGCCGCTCCTTTGCGTTCGTGGTCATTGTCTTTAACCGAAGAAATCATTCTGATTATTAGCGTTTGATTGACACAGTCGTAAGTTCAAACCTAGTCTTATTGGCTGTGCATTCACCCTCAGAAAAAAAAGGTGACTAAGGGAGCGGCGGCCATGCATCGACTTATCCATCTTATTTTATTTCTGTCTATCGGCGCTTTCGGTTTCGGGTTTGCCCCCGCCGCGGCCGAAGCCGCGAAGAAACCGAACATTCTCGTCATCTGGGGTGACGACATTGGCATGTGGAACATCAGCGCCAACAGTCGGGGCATGATGGGCTACAAGACGCCGAACATCGACCGCATCGCCAAGGAAGGCCTGTCCTTCACCGATTACTATGGCGGCGGCCTTTGCCGCCACTTCGGCCATCGCGGGGCCGAGGAAGCTCACGCCGAAGCTTTAAGATGATAGGAGCGATGAGATGACAACAGGACCGTGGCGGCCGCCGCACCATTCGACGGGCTGGGCTGTTTTTTGCAGCGACGGCTGCATTCTTGGGCGTTTGCCCTGCTTTGGCGCAGGGCACTGCGCAAGAGCGTTCAGCCTGTATGGGCGACGCATTCAGATTCTGCAGTTCGGATATTCCCTTTGTTTCGGAGATCGAGTCGTGCCTTGAAGAGAATATCCGCCGGCTAAGCCAAGCATGTCGGCGCGAGTTCCTTCCGAGCCATCGGACCAGATTGCAGGAAGAACATTTCAGATGACGCCAAGAGGATAAGCGCGTAGCGGTTTCTTCCCGCGCTCACTCCGTCATCCTCCTAATGGAAAAGGAGCGCCACAAGGAGGCAATGGGCTCCAGCCTATTCGGTTGCTGGTTCCGCCGCTGCTTCTGGCCCCGCTGCCTTCGCACCGTTTGCCGGAGCCGGGATGAAAAAGCCAATGGTCCGCGCAGCTGTATTGATGCTCGTCGCCTATAAACGCCAAGCCGCCCCCAAAGGGGCGTACCGCGCTTTATCAGACAGCGCCCCGGGGGTTGTATTTTTGCAACGACCCGCGACAAACTTCTGAGCTCAATGCTGTAGGTTAAACATTTCGCATTGACTTCGTCCTGCTCGATGCCCGAGTCTTCTTGTGCCTCTATAGAGGGAGGGCGCTAGGGTCCTCCACCGCCAATAGGACACGATGCGCAGCAGCACTCGCTCGCTTTTTATTCAGCTATCCGCTTTGACGCTTCTGATGCTCGCGCAGGAGTCGAAGGCGGCTGATTTTCCGACGCGCAAGGCAGCGCCGATCGCGCCGCCGCCGGTCTTCACTTGGACGGGCTTCTACGTCGGCTTCAACTTCAGCTACACATGGACCGCAAATCCGTCGATTGCGGTGGGCACCGCAAATGTCCTCGATCTCTCAGCAGGGCGCTTTGGGCTTGCCTCGGCGATCAGCGCGTCGGGCGTTCCCAGCGCGCGCCTCGACGGCTTCTTCTTTGGCGGCCAGGCCGGCTACAACTGGCAATTCGCCGAAAAACTCATCGCGGGGCTTGAGGCGGACATTCAAGGCGCCGGCGTGCGTGGCGGCGGCGGCCTCGCCAATGTAACCGGGGCGCCTACCGGCTTCGCGGTGACGGGCGGCAAACTTAATCGCAGCCTCGAATATCTGGGCACGGTCCGCGGCCGCCTCGGCTACGCCGTCACGCCGACGATCATGGCCTATGTGACGGGCGGCCTCGCCTATGGCGGCGCCAATCTGACCACGACAATCTCGCAGAGCCTGACGCCCTCAATCCTCATAGGAAATCCCGGAAAGGGCGATCTTTATGAAAACCTCGTCGGCTGGACGATCGGCGCCGGCGGCGAGATGGCGTTGGGGCGGCTCGGACGCGACATTCATGTTCCGCGAAAATAGCCCGCCATCCCCACGAGCTTAAGCGGAAATATTACGATCAGGCCAAGCAGCAGAAGCATCGCAGTCGCCGCCCGAAAAAAGAAAAGCATAACGATCAGAAAGAGCGCGGCGCCGCCAACGATGCGGGTGGACTTTTCTTTGTCGAATTCAATTCGCTTAGCCGACTCCGCGGTTGACTAAACCCACAAATGAATCGGCGCTGCCTGATCAGCCATCAGCACAATTTCGAGACGATCCTTGGGCGGCGTAACCATCGGAAATCTCCATTTTCGATTCGCCGCACCAGAATCAGCCTACCAAACTTTCCCGAAGTCCGAGATGCAAACGACGCGCGTTGTACACGAACCCCAGTCGTGAGTGTGGCAATCTTCGCGAAGCCGAAACAAACGCCCCGACCGTGGAGGTAACGGCGGAGCGTTCTGGTGCACGCAACGAAGACGGCCGAAACTGTGGGACGAGCTCTAATGGCGAGTCCGCCTGATGCACTGCTTGCCCTCAGGCGACACGCCTAACAGGCTGTTGAAAAAGTCGCTGGCTGTCGCGGACTGGCTGTGATTCTTCTTCCCT
>CAZCJY010000009.1:22405-24880 GCA_964498975.1 uncultured Methylocystis sp. | reverse complement strand
ATGGCGTCGGTCGCGACGATATAGTCGACGTCGCCAGCCTGATAGAGCTCGACCTGGGCGTTGCGCGTGCGCGGGGATAGCGCGCCGAGCACCACCGCCGCGCCGCCGCGCTGGCGCTTGATCCATTCGGCGATCGCATAGACCTCTTCGGCGGAAAAGGCGACGATCGCCGTGCGCGGCGGCAGGCGCGAGATTTTCTTGTCGCCGGCGAAGGACAGTTTCGACAGGCGCGGGCGAGAAAAGATCGGCGCGCCGGGAAACATTTCGGCGATCAGCGGCGCCATGGTCGCGGCGCCGATGAGAAGCGTCTCCTGCCGGCCGCGCCAGCGCAGCAGGCGATCGGTGAAAATATGGCCACGGTCGAGATCGGCGGCGAGCTGGATTTCGTCGATGGCGACAAAATCCGCCGCGATGTCGCGCGGCATGGCTTCGACCGTCGACACCCAATAGGCGGGCGCCCGCGGCTTGATCTTCTCCTCGCCGGTGATCAGCGCGACATTCTCCGCCCCGACGCGCTGGGCGACCCGGCCATAGACTTCGCGCGCAAGCAGGCGCAACGGCAGGCCGATGAGCCCGGAAGGAAAGGACAGCATCCGCTCAATGGCGTGATGGGTCTTGCCGGTGTTGGTGGGGCCGAGCACCGCCGCGACGCCCTTGTCCGAATGCTTGGCGCGGGGAGCGGGGCGGCTCGCCGAAGGAGACGGCGCGATTGTCATTTTTTCTTTGCTGCCTGAGAGCGCGCCGCGGCGCGCCGTCGTTTCATATCGAAACTTAGCGCGCCGCGCGACTTTACCTTCTGAACAGTCTGGGAACGAATCGCGCCCGAATCGCTGACTCGCAACGAGTCACGCTCTGTTCCCACAACATATGGGGATGGGCGCGGGTTGAAACACCATAATTTGGGATTTGGCGCCGCGCGTCGCCCTTTCGACGCCGCCGCGCCGGAAGGCTGTCGCGGACTCCAAACGCCCTCCCTGTCAACGGCCGAGATTCGAGCCTGCCGTTAAGCTTTGGGATCAACCGAGAACGCAGCGGGCACGAATCGCTGATCGGCGCATGTTGGCGATGCGTTCGCACGGGAAAGCGCTGGTCTCCGACAAACGCCTTTCGCATCCCGCCGGCTCCCGCGGCGCTCGGCTGCGGCCAAACGCGCGGCGTCGTTAACGGGGCGTTCCTCTCTGGCACGACTCACGGCGTCCAAAGCGCGGTCCGATGGGCGCGGCCGCCTTTTGCGAATCGCGACGAGAGTCCGTGGCGGCGATGGCGCATCGTTAATCAGATCCATGAAACGCACGCCAAGATTGGGGGTGAGATTCCGCGCGCGCGAACTGCGCTTCTTTCGCTTGGCCAAAACCATTCGGCGCGCTTCTCGCGCCGACCATTGCTTCATCGCAGTGTTTCATTATCCCTGTGACGCCACAACGAAACCGATAAGCCAAGCATTAACTCCTGAACGGCATAGTGCGGCGCAGAGAGCGAGACGCCGCCATCATCCGTCGCGACGCGCTCATAAGCATCGTCGAAGTCCCCTTTCGACGCCAAAGCGGGTCGAAGATCAAATATGAAAGTCGTGGTGTTGACCGGCGGCCTTGGCACGCGTCTCGCGGAGGAGACGTCGGTGCGCCCCAAGCCCATGGTCGAGATCGGCGGTCGTCCGATCCTATGGCACATCATGAAAATCTATTCGGCGCACGGCTTCAATGAATTCGTGCTGTGCCTGGGATACAAAGGCTATTTCATCAAGGAATTCTTCTCCAATTACTTTCTGCATATGTCGGACGTCACCTTCGACATGCGCACACGCCGGATGGACGTGCATCGCGAAACCGCCGAACCCTGGCGCGTGACGCTCGTCGACACGGGCGACATGACTCAAACGGGCGGGCGCCTGAAGCGCATCATCGATTATGTCGCGAACGACGACGTCTTCGCGCTCACTTACGGCGACGGCGTCGCCGACATCGATCTGACCGCCGAACTCGCCTTCCATCGCGCGCATGGAAAGATGGCGACAGTCGCCGCCGTGCGCCCCGAGATGCGCTTCGGCGCCATGACGCTGCAGAGCGATAAGGTCACGACCTTCGCCGAAAAGCCGGTGGCCGAAAGCGCCTTCGTCAATGGCGGCTTCTTTCTTCTCTCACCCAAAGTCGGCGATCTCATCGAAAACGACGCGACGGTCTTTGAACACGGACCGGTCAATTGGCTCGCCGAACACGACGAATTGCGCGCCTTTCAGCACAACGGCTTCTGGCGGCCGATGGATAATCTGCGCGACAAGCTTTTCCTTGAAGAACAGTGGAACTCCGGCCAAGCGAAGTGGAAAGTCTGGTGATCTCGTCCGCATTCTGGCTCGGCAAACGCGTCTTCGTCACCGGCCACACGGGCCTCAAGGGCTCGTGGCTCGCCCTGATGCTCTCGCGCCTAAACGCGCGCGCGACGGGCTACGCCCTTGAGCCGCCGACGAACCCCAGTCTC
>CAZCJY010000009.1:13146-22395 GCA_964498975.1 uncultured Methylocystis sp. | reverse complement strand
TCTCTTCACGCTCGCCGGCGTTGGCGAATTCATCGACGACATGCGGGGCGACGTGCGCGACCTCGATCATTTGCACGCCGCCATGGCCGCCGTCTCGCCAGAGATCGTCGTCCATATGGCGGCGCAGCCCTTGGTGCGCGCGGCTTACGCCGATCCTGTCGGCACTTACGCGACCAATGTCATGGGCACGGTGAATGTGTTGGAGGCGGCGCGCAGCGTCGGCAGCGTGCGCCTCGCGCTCATCGTCACGACCGACAAATGCTATGAGAATCGCGACTGGCTGTGGGGCTATCGCGAGACGGACGCGCTCGGCGGCCATGACCCCTATTCCAACAGCAAGGCCTGCGCGGAACTCGTCACCGGCGCCTATCGCGACAGCTTTTTCGGCGTTTCGCAACAGGCGCGCATTCTTTCGGCGCGCGCCGGAAACGTCATTGGCGGCGGCGATTTCGCGCCCGACCGCATCCTGCCTGATGCGGTTCGCGCTTTTCTCGCCGGTCGCCCCTTGCAGGTGCGCAATCCAAAAGCCGTGCGCCCCTGGCAACATGTGCTGGAGCCCCTCGCCGGCTATCTCATGCTCATCGAAAAAGCGATGACCGCGCCGCCGGAAAGGCGAAGCGATTTTGAGGGCGGCTTCAATTTCGGCCCCGGCCCCGCAAGCGAACAAAGCGTCGAAAAGCTCCTGACGCAATTCATCGCCGCCTGGGGACTCGAAGCGCAGTGGGAACGCGACGGCGCGGATCATCCGCATGAAGCGCGACTGCTGCGTCTCGACACGGCGAAAGCGCGCGAGACGCTTCAATGGACGCCGCTGCTCGATTTCGAGCAGACGACGCAATGGACGGCGCAATGGTATCGCGCCTTCGCCGAGAAGAACGACATGCTGGAGATGACGCTGAAGCAGGTCGACCGCTATCTGGGCCAGCGCGTGCGCCTCACCTCGCCCTTTACGCAAGACGTCGCCAAGGACATCGACCATGACGAAAGACTCTATGTCGCAGGCTGACGAATTGCGCGCGCGCATTCTCGATCTTGTCGGCGAATATCACCGGGTCGCGCATCCGCTAAAGCAATTCGCGCCGGGGCATTCGCCGGTTCCTGTCTCGGGCCGTGTCTACGACGCGCGCGACATGCAGGCGCTCGTCGATTCCGCGCTCGACTTCTGGCTAACGACAGGGCGCTTCAACGCGCAGTTCGAAGAGCGCCTTGCGGCCTATCTCGGCGCGAAGAAGGCGCTCACCGTCAATTCCGGCTCCTCGGCCAATCTCGTCGCTTTCTCGGCGCTAACCTCGCCTACGCTGCGCAATCGCGCGCTCAAGCCTGGCGACGAAGTCATCACCTGCGCGACGGGGTTTCCGACGACCGTCAATCCGATCCTGCTTTGGGGGATAGTTCCGGTCTTCGTCGACGTCGATATTCCAACCTATAATATCGACGTCGCCGCGGTTGAGGCCGCGATCACGCCCAAGACCAAAGCGATCATGGTGGCGCATACGCTTGGCAATCCTTTCGACGTGCGCGTGATCAAAGCGCTTTGCGACAAGCACGGACTCTGGCTCATCGAGGATTGCTGTGACGCGCTCGGCGCCACGGTCGACGGCAAGCATGTCGGAACCTTCGGCGACATCGGCACGCTTTCCTTCTACCCCGCCCATCACATCACCATGGGCGAGGGCGGCGCGGTCTTCACCAACCACAATCATATCGCCAAGGCGATGGAATCCTTCCGCGACTGGGGCCGCGACTGCTATTGCGAACCCGGCAAGGACAATAGCTGCAACAAGCGCTTCGGCTGGCGGCTCGGCGAGCTTCCCAAGGGCTACGACCATAAATATGTCTATTCGCATTTGGGTTTCAATCTGAAGATCACCGACATGCAGGCCGCCGTCGGCCTCGCGCAGTTCGATCACCTTGAAGGCTTCATTGCCGCGCGCAACGCTAATTTCGATGCGCTGAAGGCGGGACTGAAACGTCTCGAACATTATTTCATCCTGCCCGAGGCGACGAAGGGAACGCAGCCTTCCTGGTTCGGCTTCCCCGTGACGCTGCGCGAAGACGCGCCCTTCACGCGCGACGAACTCGTCATCCATCTCAATGCGCGCAAAATCGGCACAAGGCTGCTTTTTGGCGGCAATCTCGTGCGCCAGCCTTACATGAAGGGCCGCAATTTCCGCGTCAGCGGGGCATTGACCAATGCCGATGTCGTCGTCGACCGCACGTTCTGGATCGGCGTCTATCCGGAGCTGACGCAGGATCACATCGACTACACGCTCGCGGCTATCGAAGATTTCTGCCGTCCGGCGCTGAAAGCGGCGGTGTAGCGATGCTTGATGCGATCCCCGACGGCGGCCTGCTTTCGCGTCATCCGCTGTGGCGCGAGGACATCGCGCGCGTGCTGCGCGCCGATTTGCCATGGGAAGCTTTCGACGGCCGCACCATTCTCGTCGCGGGCGCCAATGGTTTTCTGCCCGCCGCCATGGTCGAGACGCTATTGACGCTCGCCTTACGCGGCAAAGCGCCACGCCTGAAGGTCATCGCGCTGGCGCGCTCGCGCGAGAAGGCGCTACGCCGATTCGCGGCCCATCTCGGACATCCCTCGCTCTCCATCAGAATAGCCGACCTCTCGCAGCCGTTCGACCTCGACGGCCCGGTCGACATGATCGTCCACGCCGCGAGCCAGGCGAGCCCGCGTTTCTATGGCATGGATCCCATAGGCACGGCGCTGCCCAATGTGATCGGAACCAACAGCCTGCTCGATCTCGCCCGCCGCAAGAGTGCGTCGCGCTTCCTCTATTTTTCCAGCTCGGAAGTCTATGGCGCGGTCGACGGCCGCCGCGAGCCGCTAAGGGAAGATAGTTTTGGCGCCCTTGATCCCGCCGCGATACGGTCCTGTTATGCCGAATCGAAGCGCATGGGCGAAACGCTCTGCGTTTCTTACAAGGCGCAATATGGGATCGACTGCGTCATCGCGCGGCCGTTTCATACTTATGGTCCCGGCATGCGGCTGGACGACGGCCGCGTCTTCGCTGATTTCGTCCGCGACATTGTCGAAGGCCGCGACATCGTTCTCAACAGCGACGGCTTGGCGGAGCGCGCCTTCTGCTATCTCGCCGACGCCACGCAAGCGTTCTTCACCTTGCTGCTGAAGGGCGAAGGCGGATTGGCCTACAATGTCGGCGACGCCCAATCGCTTGTTTCGATCCGAGATCTCGCGGCGCTGCTGACGGGCCTTTATCCCGAACGCGGCCTGAAGGCGAAGTTCGCGCCGCCCAGCGAAGGCTATATCGCCAGCGCCGTCACGCGTTCGGCGCCGGACACGGCGCGGCTTGAAGCGCTCGGCTGGCGTCCGCAAACAAGCCTCGCCGACGGCTTCGGTCGAACGATCGAGATCTATTCCAACATTTTTCTCAACCGCAACGTGGGAGCAAGCGCGTGATCTCCGTTGCACAGGCCCAGTTGACTCCGTCCGACACGCCATTTGAGCGCCGCGCCGCGTTTGAACGCGGCGAACTCGACCGTCTCGATCTGTGGAAGCGCCTTGCCGAACGCCATCGTCTCATCGCCGAACATTCCGCCTTGCTTGCGGGAACAGAGATCGCCGCGCTCGTCGTCGAGCCCTCGGGGCTCTCCGTCACATTGCGCAGCGGTCTTTCCTTTGCGCTTGATCCGGACGCGTTGCGCGAGGCGCCCAATATTATTTTGGCGCAAGGCGGCTATGAGTCCTTTGAACTCGCGCTGATCTCGCGGCTCGCGCGCGGCGCGCGCATGATCTTCGACATCGGCGCCAATATCGGCTGGTACAGCCTGCATCTGTCCCAGCGGGAGCCGCAGGCGAAAATCTACGCCTTCGAGCCCGTGCCCACGACGCATCAACGTCTCCTGACCAATCTCGCGCGTAATGACGCCGGCGCACGCGTGACGCCGGTGAGCGACGGGCTTTCCGATGCGCCGGGGGCCTTTGACATGTTCGTCCCTGCGACATCTGGTTCGCCAGCCGCCTCGCTAAGCGAGCTTCATCCGGGCGAAGGGAACCGGCGCGTTTCTTGCCGTTTTACGACGCTCGACAAATTTATCGACGACAATGAAATCGAACAGCTCGACTTCCTCAAATGCGACGTCGAGGGCGCGGAACTGCGCGTGTTGAAGGGCGGGGTCAATTCGCTCGCGCGCTTCAAGCCGGCGGTGGTGATCGAACTCCTACGAAAATGGTCCGCCGCCTTCGGCTATCACCCCAATGACGTGCTCGATCTCTTCGCCGCGCTCGGGTATGTCTGCTATGGCGTCGACGAACATGCATTGACGCGCATCGACCGAGTGACCGAGGAAACGCGCGAGACCAATTACGTCTTCCTTGATCCGACGCGCCATCCGTCGGTCGAGGAGATTCTCGCGGGCTGTTGACCATGGGCGGGCTGGCGATGCGGGCGACGGCTTTGTTGCGCCAACGGCTCTGGCGCTGGCGTTTTGGGCGCTTCCTCGTCGTAGGCGCCGTCAACACGCTTTTCGGCTATGCGGCGTTCTTCGCATTGCTACGGGGCGGTTTGACGCCGCCCGGGGCATTGGCGCTGGCGACGATTATCGGCGTCTTGTTCAACTTCGTCACGACGGGCCGCGTCGTTTTCGCCAATGCGGATGGCTCCCGATTGTGGCGCTTCGCGGCGATCTACGGCCTTGTCTACCTGGTGAACGCAGCGCTGCTTGAAGGCCTGATCTGGATTGGTCTAGACGCGGCGCTGGCGCAGGCGCTGTTGCTCGCGCCCTGCGTCGCGCTCTCGTATGCCCTCAATTACACGCTGGTCTTCAGCGTCGCGCGGGAAGCCCGAGAAACATGAAAACCATCTCCATCATCACGCCCTGCTACAATGAAGAGATGAACGTCCGCGAATGTTACGCGGTGATCAAGGCGCTGTTCGAGAACGAACTCAAGGACTATCAACGCGAACACGTTTTCTGCGACAACGCTTCGAGAGACCACACGGTCGAGATTCTTCGCGAGATCGCTGCCGAAGACAAAGCCGTCAAGGTCATCGTCAACGCGCGCAATTTCGGAGCGATGCGCTCCAACTACAATGGCGTGATGGCGGCGACGGGCGATGCGGTGCTGTTGTTTTTCCCGGCCGACATGCAGGATCCGCCGGAGCTGATCCCGCAATTCGTGAAACTCTGGGAAGAGGGCGCCGAAATCGTCTATGGCATCCGTAAAATTCGAGAAGAAAGCGCCGCGATGCGCGCGCTGCGCAATCTCTATTACCGCATGTTGACATCGCTTTCCGAACTCTCGCTGCCACGCGGCGTCGGCGATTTCCAGTTCGTTGACCGCAAGGTCGTCGAGGCCATGCGCAAGATCGAGGATTCCTATCCCTTCATGCGCATGATGACCTTTGAGTGCGGCTTCAAATCCGTCGGCGTTCCCTACCGATGGGTCGAGCGCAGGCGCGGAATCTCGACGAATTCGATGCGGATGCTTGTCGATCAGGGCATGAACGGGCTGATCACGAATACGCTGGCTCCGTTGCGGTTGATCTTGTTTGTCGGATTCGCGATCTCGGCTCTGGCGCTCGCTTACGCCTTCTTCAACCTGGTGGTCGGCGTTATCTTCTATCGCACGGTCGCCCCGCCTGGCGTGATGACGATCATCACCGCCCTCTTCTTCTTCGGCGGCGTGCAGCTTTTCGCCATCGGCGTGCTCGCCGAATATGTCCTCGCGATCTATTCGCAGGTGAGGCGAAAGCCGGTCGTCTTCGAGCGCGAGCGGATAAATTTTTAGAGCGTGGTTCAGCCGCGGCGATGTGGAAAAGTGTGAAGGGGCGTAGTGAGATGAAAGTCACGCTGGAGGCGCAAACGGCCATCGAGGCGGGAGATTTCGCACGCGCGACGCATGTCGAAGCACAGGCGCGCGTCGCGAATTTTCATCTGCTCCTCGCGGTCGCTTTCGTCTTCCTACTGCCCAACGCGATTTTCGTGACCGCGCTGCGGCCCGCTCCGGCGGCGCTCATTCTAATCGGCTGCGTGGCCATCGGCGCGTTGTTGTGGCGCGCGCCGCGTATGGGAGCCCTTCTCAATGCGCCGATCGATCTTGCGACCTGCGCCGGATGTCTCGTATTCGGCGCGGCGCTATGCGTCCTCGGCGGCGAAGGTCATTTCTTCTATACACCGGTGGATTGGCTGATACGCGATGCCGTGCTCGCCGATCTCGTTGAGAACGGCTTCAATGTTCTTTATCGTTATGAGAGTCACGACTATCTGCTGCGCGCGCCGCTCGGCATGTATGTGATTCCGGCGCTCGTCGGCCGCGTTTTCGGCCTCTATGCGGCGCATATGGCGCTGCTCGCGCAGAACGCCTTCCTCATCGGCGCCATCGCCTATTTCGTCGCGCTTCTCGCCAATGTGCGCAAGGCGCCGATGCTCATCCTCTTCTTCGCCTTCAGCGGCTTGGACGTCTTGCCGATTCTGATTGCGGAGGCAATTGAGCTCTTGAACAACCAACCCTTCAAGCCCTTCGTCCACACCGAGTGGTGGGCCGAATATTATTCGGCCATCCGCCTGCAATATTCGAGTCACATCACGCAGCTTTTCTGGGTGCCGAACCATACGGCGCCCGGCTGGTGGTTCGCGACATTGGCGCTGCTCCATGTGCGCGGCGAGGTTGATCTCGCGACGCTGCTCGCCTCCTTCGCGGCGATGGCGTTCTGGTCGCCGCTCGCCATGATGGGCGCCGCGCCCTTCCTGGCGATGTTCGCGCTCGCATTGCTTCCGCGCGCTATTTTCGCGCCGCGCAATCTCATGGCGGCGGGCGCGGGGCTTTGCCTTATCCCGTTCGCGCTTTATCTGACGCGGGACGCTGGCGAAGTGCCGCATGAATTCTTGGCTATGCGGGACGGATTTGCGCTGCGCTGGGCGACATTCCTTTTAATCGAAGTCCCGCAGGTCGCGATCGTCGCCTATGCATGGAAGAAGGTCGAGGCGCCCGATCGCCGTCTCCTCCTGCTGGCCTTCGCCCTATTGGCGGTCATCCCAGTCTATAGCGTCGGCATCTACAACGACTTTGCGATGCGCGTCTCGATCCCCTCGCTCTTCCTGCTGGCTTTCGCTTTTTCGCGCGTCGTCGTGCTGACGCCCCGCGACAATGGGCCCTTCGCCACGATCGTCGGCGTCATCGTCATCCTGTCCTTCGCGACGCCGATGCTGGAGCTCCAGCAAGCCTTTCGGGGCCCCTATGCGATCAGCGACTGCAATATGCTGACGAGCTGGCGCAAGGTCGACGGCAAGGCCCTGCCGACCAATTATTGGGCGCGCATCGAAAAGGTTCCCGCCTGGCTCATGTCCGCGGGCGCGTCGGCGCCGCTGACGCTAGAGGAGCGCAAGTGTTGGCCCGACCACAGCTTCCTGACCGATGAAAGGAAGTAGGGCCGGCGGCGGCGGGGCGTGCGCCGAATGCGGCGCGCCAAAAATTTTAGGCGACGGCTGGAGCGGGTGAAGGGAATCGAACCCTCGTATTCAGCTTGGAAGGCTGCTGCTCTACCATTGAGCTACACCCGCGCGTCTGATTTCCTATGCCAATCCGGAGCCGATTGGCAATGGGCGGACATGGGCGGCGATGGCCGCATTTCCCATTTGACAGCGGCGCGGGACCCCACTAACCGGAGCGCCCGACAGTCTTTCATTTAGGCGGGGCGTTCCCACGCTGCTTCTTTTCGAGGATCAACCGACCGTGGCCAAACCCGAACTCGGCGCCAAACGCCAATGCCAGTCCTGCGGGACGAAGTTCTATGATCTGAACAAGGACCCCATCGCCTGCCCCAAATGCGGCGCGATTTATCACGTCGCCGCATTGTCGCGCGCGCCCGGACGCGTCCAGGAGGAGGAGACCGAGGTCGAGAAAGAGAATCCCGACACGGTGTCGCTCGAAGAGGTCGAGGAGACGGAGAATGCGGCCGAATCGATCGACGTCGAAGACGATGTCGAGATCGAGGCCGACGCCGACGACAACACCTTCCTCGAGGAGGAAGAGGGCGAGGACGACGACGTAGCGGGATTGATCGACGGCGACTTGGAAAGCGACGAAGAAACCTAAGTCTCTTGCGCCGCGCGCCCCAAATGAAAGGCCTGCCGCTTTAATGAGCGGCGGGCCTTTTCGCATTGGACACTCGCTGAAAAACCTGCGCGGGGCGGTCTTGCGCTTTACTTCCCGCGCCGGCGGCGCTGCTGGCCAAGCCCCATCTGTTTGGCGAGATTGGAGCGCGCCTTGGCGTAATTGGGCGCGACCATCGGATAGTCGGCGGGCAGACCCCATTTCTCCCGATAATCCTCGGGCGAAAGGCCATATTGCGTGCGCAAATGCCGCTTGAGCGATTTGAACTTCTTCCCGTCTTCGAGGCAGATGATGAAGTCGTTCGTCACCGAGCGCTTGACGGCGATCGCGGGCTTCGGCGGTTCGGCCGGCGCGGCGGCGACGTTCGAGCCGACGCGCAGCAAGGCGTTATACACCTCGCTGATCAATGAGGGGAGATCTGCGGCGGGCACGGAATTGTTGCTGACATAGGCGGATACGATGTCCGCCGCGAGTTCAATGTTGTTGGTTGCGTTCATAGGATTGCTCACCACTTTCTCAGAGATGGAAAGACCGACCCGTCTTTGCGCGAAAGACGCCGCGGCGAAACGCCCCCCATTTCAATGCTTCCCCTGCATAGAATCATCAATCCGGCGTTACTTAAGGATAAATATCAGAATATTGCGCTTGCATCAAGAAATATTAGTCAGTAATTGCCTCAACGGAGTTTTGAATAGTTGATCCAGTGGCTTTTTCGGGCTTTGCGCCCGGAGCCGCAAATGTTTTTCCTTTTTTTGACTGTTGTTCTCGGCTAGAAGCGCCGCGCCGCTGTCTTTTCCCGCATGGCGGGCCGAGGAACCAGAGTGACCGACTTCAAAGCCGTTCGGATCGACAAAGACGCCAAGGGCTGTCGGGCCGCCTATGTCGACATGCGCGACGCCGATCTGATGGACGGCGACGTCGATCTCGACGTGCTCTTTTCCGCGATCAATTACAAAGACGGTCTCGCGGTCTCCGGCAGGGGTCCGGTGGTGCGTCGCTTTCCGATGATCCCCGGCGTCGATCTTGCTGGCCGCGTGACGCGCTCGGCTCATCCCGGCTTCGCGCCGGGCGATCTTGTCGTCGGCTCCGGCTGCGGTCTTGGAGAGTCGCATTACGGCGGCTTCACGCCATGGCGCTCCAGCGAGAGCACGCAGAAC
>CAZCJY010000009.1:6057-13136 GCA_964498975.1 uncultured Methylocystis sp. | reverse complement strand
GCCGTGGCGCGCGCGCGCCTCTTTGGCGACTGGCTCGTGAAACTACCGGCCGCGCTCACGCCCGCGCGCGCCACGGCCATCGGCGCCGCCGGATTGACCGCGATGTTCTGCGTGCTCTCGCTGGAGCGCCATGGCGTGAAGCCGCGCGACGGCGCAGCCCTGGTGACGGGCGCTTCCGGCGGCGTCGGGTCCTTCGCCGTGGCGCTCTTGGCCAGGGCCGGCTGGCGCGTCGCCGCCGTCACCGGCCGTCCTGCCGAAGCCGCTTACCTCACGCGCCTCGGCGCGGCGGAAATCCTCGCCCGCGACGAATTCTCCGCGCCCGGAAAGCCGTTGCAGACGCAGCGCTTCGCCGCCGGCGTCGATACGGTCGGCGGCGTGACGCTCGCCAATATTCTCGCGCAGACGCGTTTCGATGGCGCGATCGCCGCCTGCGGCAATGTCGGGGGGATGGAATTGCCCGCGAGCGTCGCGCCTTTCATCCTGCGCGGCGTTTCGCTTCTGGGCGTCGAAAGCGTTCGTCCACGCATCGATCTGCGCCGCGCCGCCTGGGCGCGGATCGCTCGAGACCTCGATGCGGAGGCGATCGATGCGATGAGCGAGATCATTCCCTTCGATCAGGCGCTGGAGCGCGCCAAATCAATTGTGACGGGGAAAATCCGCGGGCGCGTCGTCATCGACATGGGACTGCGGTTTCCGGCTGGGGATGCAGCTTGCTAAAGTCGCCGCGACCTTCTTGGGAGAGGAATCGCGCTGAGAAAAGAGCGAATTGTCGCATTGTCGCGGGGCGTTCTCGACAAGCGCGCGCGTCTCGGCTCTAATGCCCCGGAACGGCCCGCTTGGGCCGATTATTTTTGTGAGACCCACTCGCCGCCTAGTGGCGGCGAACAAAGGTTGGAACGCATGAGTTCGGCTTTCACCAAGGAACAGGACGACGACAATCCCCGCGAGGATCTGCCCGACCGGCCGATCAGCCCGCACCGTAATCTCGTGACGCCCGAGGGCCTCGAACAGATCGAAACGGAGTTGATGCGGCTTCACAGGGAAATCGAGCGGGCGACGGCGAGCGAGGACAATCATGCGCTCGCGCTCGCGCAGCGCGATCTGCGCTATTGGACGGCGCGCCGCGCCAGCGCCGAGGTCATCCGGCCGATCGCCGATCATTCGCATGTGCGCTTTGGCCATCGCGTCGTCGTCGAACTTGACGACGGCGAGCGCCGCAGCTTCCGGCTCGTGGGCGAGGACGAAGCCGATCCCGCCAAGGGGCTCATCCCCTATGTCGCGCCGCTGGCGAAGGCGTTGATGGGCAAGTCGGTGGGCGACAAGGCCGAGGTCATCCACCACAGCGCGCGCATCGTCGAGATCGCCTAGAGCGCTTCCCGATCACATGGAATCATGTGATCGATAAGGAAGCGCTCAAAATCAAAATGTTGGAGCAGGTTCTCATCGAAAAAGCCTGTCAACTTTTTCGGAACCTGCTCTAGCCCGGGCTTCCCGAGAGCGCCAAGCGCTTGGGGAGGACAATGCGCCAAAAAACAAAAAACCGCGCGGGTCCCGCGCGGTTTTTCCTTTAATCGCGCGCTCTCTCAGGCCGCTTTCCGGACTTGCCTTGCGGGCTTCGCCGCAGGCGCCTTTTCCGCAGGTTTTTCGGCCTTGGCTTGCGCCTTTTTCAGACGGCGCTTGATCGAACTCCAAAGCTCGCGCATTTCGTCCGCGGCGACGCCGTCGGGATTATATTCGCCGACGCCCTGCCCGAGCCGAGCCGCTTCCTGATAATCGACGCGCGCCGAAACGAGCGGCGCGAGCAATCCGCCCATCGTCTGCAGCGCCTTGGCGCCGAGTTCGACGCGGGCGCTCTGCTGCGACGGCGGACATTGGTTCAAGAGGAAGGCATAGTCCTTGCCCTTGTTCTTCACCTGCGCGCGCGTCTCTTCCGACGCCCAAAGATCGAAGGCGTTGGGCCGGGCGGGAATGACGCATAGATCAGCGGCGCGCACCGCGGCGGCGAGATGTTCGCTGTCCTGGCCGGGGGCGTCGATGACGGCGAGCGTCACGCCCTTCGACGCGAGCGCGGCCAGCGCCTTGCCGAGCTTGGCAGGAGGAATGTGTTCGACGGCGACGCTGCTGGCGAGCGTGCTTTTTCCGGCGCCGCCCTTCTGCGTGACAAAAGCGATTGTGCGCATGTGCGGCGGTCCATTCTTGCATGGTTGAGGTCGACGCATGTACGCGTGAAGCTTAACGAGGTGGGCTCTTGGCTAAATTCATTCACCGAATCGTAATACTTGCGGCGAGGTTAATCGTTAGTTAACGCCTCCGCTAGAGCAGCTTCTCGAAAAAGTCGGCGAACGCGCTTTGCTCGATTTCTTCCAAGCCGCATGATTCCATGCGGTGGCGAAACGCTCTTGGTGGTAATCACCGTTCATGCCGGATCTCTTTCAAGCCGCGAAGCTGGAGGAGGACGCGCCGCGCCCGCTCGCCGACCGGCTGCGGCCGACGCGCCTCGACGAAGTCGCAGGCCAAGACCATTTGCTTGGCCCCGACGGCGCGCTGACGCGCCTTATTCGCGCCGGTTCACTCGGCTCGCTGATTTTTTGGGGGCCGCCCGGCACCGGCAAGACTACCGTCGCGCGGCTGCTCGCGCATGAAACCAATCTTGCCTTCGTGCAGATTTCAGCGATCTTCTCGGGCGTCGCCGACCTTAAGAAGGTTTTCGAGGCGGCGCGCGCCCGCCGCGCCGCGGGCCAGGGCACGCTGCTCTTCGTCGACGAGATTCACCGCTTCAACCGCGCCCAGCAGGATTCCTTTCTGCCGGTGATGGAGGACGGCACGGTGACGCTGATCGGCGCGACGACGGAGAATCCTTCTTTCGAACTCAACGCCGCGCTGCTGTCGCGGGCGCGGGTGATGACCTTCAAGGCGCTGGACGAAGCGGCGCTCGAAAAGCTGCTCGGCCGCGCGGAAGCGGTCGAGGGCAAGCCGCTGCCGCTCGACGCCGACGCGCGCGCGGCGCTTCTCGCCATGGCCGACGGAGACGGACGCGCGGCGCTGACTCTCGCGGAGGAAATCTGGCGCGCGGCGAAACCGGGCGAGACATTCGACCGCGCCGGCCTCGTCGAGGTGACGCAGCGCCGCGCGCCGATCTACGACAAGGCGCAGGAAGGCCACTACAATCTCATCAGCGCACTGCATAAATGCGTGCGCGGCTCCGACCCCGACGCGGCGCTCTATTATCTCGCGCGCATGCTCCTCGCCGGCGAAGACCCGCTGTTTCTCGCACGGCGCATCGTGCGCATGGCGGTCGAGGACATCGGCCTTGCCGATCCGCAGGCGCTTGTCATCGCCAACGCCGCCAAGGACGCCTATGATTTTCTGGGGAGCCCCGAAGGCGAACTCGCGCTCGCGCAGGCCGTGATCTATGTCGCTACCGCGCCCAAATCCAACGCCGCCTATATCGCCTACAAGAGGGCGCGGCGCCTCGCCGAGGAGAAGGGTTCGCTCACGCCGCCCAAGATCATTCTCAACGCGCCCACGAAAATGATGCGCGAGGAAGGCTATGGCGAAGGCTATGAATATGACCATGATTCGCCGGAGGCCTTTTCGGGCCAGAATTACTGGCCTGATTCGCTGAAGCGCCAGAAGCTCTATCGGCCGGTCGAGCGCGGCTTCGAGCGCGAGATCGCCAAGCGTCTCGATTATTGGGAGCGGCTGCGCAAGGACCGCGGCGAGTCATGATTTTATTGCGCAACACCAAATATCAAATATTGAGACTTTCTCGGCTGTTGCCGAATTGTCACGCCTGCCTGCAAAAGCGCTTTCGCCTGCCCAGAACGGCGGCGTGGAGTGGACGCCCTTGGCCTTCCCGGCTTGGTCGCTCAAGGTTGAGTATCTCTATGTTGGCCTCGGCTCTAACGCGGTTGCGGGGCTCGGCATCGGGACTCCGACCGGCTTCGTAACCTCCGGTCAACACGACGCAGACCCGGTTCCATACCGTCCGCGCGGGGCGTGAACTGGCGCTTCAATCCCTTCGCCACGGCGCCGGTTCTGGCCAAATACTGATCGAGACTCATTCGAGCGACATAAGCCCGGCCCTGGCGGCCGGGCTTTTCTTTTGGCGCTGCCGACAGGCGTTGCCGCGGCGCCGGGGCTGTCGACGCGCATGGACCCGCGCCAACGAGTGCTTTAAGAGAGGCAAATCAACGGCGGCCGCGCGTTTATCCCCATCTTCGCCGCGCCCGCCGATGGCTCGAGCGGCGCGCCGGTGGTAGGCCTTCCTGACCGCTCGTCACGGAGCCCATTCGGCCGACAATGACCCGCAACAGGTCCGTTCTCATTCTCGCCGTCGTCGCGAGCCTTGCGGCCGGGGCGGCGGCGCCTTCGCTCTTCGGCGTCCTGCGCGGCCGCTTCGCGCCCGCCTCGCAGGACGAAGACAAGAGCAAGGCCGCCGGCGACGACGGCGAGATCAAGCTGGCGCCCGACCAAATCGAGGCGGCGAAGATCGAGACGGCGCCGGTTGGCCCCGGCGTCATCACGCGCCGCATCACCGCGCCCGCCGCCGTCAAGCCCGACCCCGACCAGATCGCCCGCGTCGCGGCGAAAGTCTCGGGCGTCGTCGAGGAATTGCGCAAACGGCTCGGCGACGACGTGGCGCGCGGCGAAATCGTCGCCATCATCGATTCGCGCGAGGTCGCCGAAGCCAAGAGCGAATATCTCGCGGCTTCCGTGAATTATGATCTGCAGAACGCGCTCTACCAGCGCGAAAAGGGGCTGTTCGAGAAGAAGATCACCGCCGAACAGCTTTTCCTGAAAGCGAAGACGGTCTTCACGGAGGCGAAGCTGCGGCTCGATCTCGCGCGACAAAAGCTCGCCGCGCTCGACATGAGCGAACAGGAGATCGCCGCCCTGTCCTCGCAGCCGATCTCCGCTCTGCGCCGCAAGGACATCCGCTCGCCCATCGCCGGGCGCGTCATCGAGCGCCTCGTCAGCATCGGTCAGCCCGTTGGCGGAGAAGGCCAGGCGAAAGAGCTTTACGTGATCTCCGACCTTTCCGTCGTTGAGGTCGAATTGGCGGTGCCCGCCGCCGATCTCGGCCTGTTGCGCGAGGGGCAGGACGTGCGGCTTCAAAACGCCGAAGGGCGCGGTTTCGAGGGCAAGATCACTTATGTCAACGCGATGATCACCCGCGAGACGCGCTCGGGGCATGTCCTTGCAAGGTTCGCCAATCCCGATTTCGCGCTGCGTCCCGGCAGCCTGCTCGAGGCCGAAATCACCCTCAAGGAGACGCCGGTGAAGATCAAAGTTCCGCGTTCGGCGACGATGCTCATCGACGGCAAGCCCATCGTCTTCGTTCGTACGGCGAATGGCTTTGTGAAGCGGGCGGTCGATCTGGGACGCGGCGACGACGAGGCGGTGGAGGTCGTCTCGGGGCTCGAGCCGGGCGAGATGATCGCCGTTTCCAACACTTTCCTGCTCAAGGCGGAGCTCGGCAAGCTCAGCATTCCGGAGGAGTGATGCGCATCGGCATGCGGCATTTGCGGGGTCGGCTGTCGGCGGCGGATCGTTGGCCGGCGATCGCCGGCCGCCGTGGACGCCGCCCATGATCAAAAATCTCATCGCCTTTTCGGTCCGCAGCCGCTGGCTGATCGTGCTGCTGACGGCGCTCGCCGCCGGCGTCGGCATGTGGTCGCTCATCCATCTGCCGATCGACGCAGTGCCGGACATCACCAACAATCAGGTGCAGATCAACGCCTATGGACCCGCGCTTTCCGCCTTCGAAATGGAAAAGCAGGTCACCTATCCAATCGAAACCGCCATCGCCGGCATTCCTGGACTCGAATACACCCGCTCTTTGTCGCGCAATGGCTTCGCGCAGGTGACGGCGGTGTTCGGCGACAGGGTCGACATTTATTTCGCGCGCCAGCAAATCGCCGAACGCCTCACGCGCGCCAAGGACGCCTTCCCGCCCGGCGTCGATTCTCATATGGGGCCGGTCGCCACCGGTCTATCCGAGATTTACATGTGGTCGGTGGGCTATGCCCCGACGGGCGGCGACGAACCGGCGCCGGACGGCAAGCCGGGCTGGCAGAGCAACGGCGATTATCTGACTCCCGAAGGGCAACGGCTGCGCACCGTGCTCGAAACGACGGCCTATCTGCGCACGGCGCAGGACTGGATCATCAAGCCGCAACTGCGCACCGTGCCGGGGGTCGCCGGCGTCGATTCCTTGGGCGGCTATGTCAAGGAATATCACGTCCAACCCGATCCAGCGAAAATCTTCGCGCTGGGCCTTTCCTTCGCCGATCTCGCCGGCGTCATCGCGCGCAACAACATCAGCCGCGGCGCCGGATATGTCGAACGCAACGGCGAGGGCCTCGTCGTGCGCAGTTCGGGAAGACTCGAGTCGATCGAGGACATCGCCAAGGTCGTCGTATCGACGAGAAGCGGCGTGCCGGTGCGGGTCGAGGACATCGCCGAGGTCGGCGTCGGCCGCGAATTGCGCACCGGCAGCGCCAGCATGAACGGCGAGGAGGTGGTGATCGGCACCGCATTGATGCTGATCGGCGCCAACAGCCGGGAAGTGTCGGCGGCGGTGGACGCCAAGATGCAGCAAATCCGCAAGGTGTTGCCGCCGGGGATCGAGGTGCGCACGATCTTGAATCGCACGCTGCTCGTCGATGCGACGATCAAGACCATCGCCAAGAATCTCATCGAGGGCGCGGCGCTGGTCATCCTCGTGCTTTTTGCGATGCTGAACAATTTCCGCGCGGCGCTGGTCACCGCGCTGGTCATCCCGCTGACGATGCTCTTGCTCGCCACCGGCATGTACGCCGGAAAAATCAGCGCCAATCTGATGAGTCTCGGCGCGCTCGACTTCGGCCTCATCGCCGACGGCGCGATCATCGTCGCGGAAAACTGCCTGCGCCGCCTCGCCGAACGCCAGAAGGCGCTCGGACGCCGGCTGACCGCCGACGAAAGGCATGAAACGATCGTCAATTCCGCTGTCGAAATGCGCCGCCCGACCGTTTACGGCCAGGCGATCATCATTCTTGTTTACGTGCCGATCCTCACTTTCTCGGGGGTCGAGG
>CAZCJY010000009.1:0-6047 GCA_964498975.1 uncultured Methylocystis sp. | reverse complement strand
GGTCGAGGGCAAAATGTTTCACCCGATGGCGATCACCGTCATTATGGCGCTTGCCTCGGAATTCGTCCTGTCGCTGACTTTTTTTCCCGCGGCGATCGCGATCTTTATTTCCGGAACCGTGCGCGAATCGGACAACGCCATCGTGAATGTGCTCAAGCGCTTCTACGAACCCGTCCTGAAAAAGGCGATGGCCGCGCCTGTCCCGACGATCGCCTTCGGCGGCGCGGTCTTCGCCGTCGCCGCGATCCTGTTCATGACCTTTGGCATGGAGTTTATTCCGACGCTCGACGAAAAAAACATCGCCATGCAGGCGAACCGCATTCCAAGCGCGTCACTGACTCAGGCGCAGACGATGCAATTCGAAATCGAGAGCGCGCTGCGCACCTTTCCCGAGGTCGACTACGTCTTCTCCAAGACCGGCACCGCCGAGATCGCCACCGATCCGATGCCGCCCAATTTGACCGACACTTTCGTCATGCTGAAGCCGCAGGATCAGTGGCCCAATCCCAGCCTGCCGAAAGCGGAGCTCGTCGAGAAACTGAAGACGCGGCTTGCCCAACTGCCGGGCAACGCCTACGAATTCTCCCAACCAATCCAATTGCGCTTCAACGAATTGCTGGCGGGCGTGCGCGGCGACATCGCCGTGAAAGTGTTCGGCGAGAATTTCGACGTGATGTTGAAGGCCGCCAATCAGATCGCCGGCGTCCTCAACTCGGTAAAAGGCGCAACGGACGTCAAGGTGGAGCAGGTCGTCGGCCTGCCGCTGCTCGACATCGCCGTCGACAAGCGAGCGATCGCGCGACTTGGGCTCAGCGTCGCTTCGGTTCAGGATGTGATCGGCGCGGCCATCGGCGGCCAAAGGGCCGGCGTCGTGTTCGAGGGCGATCGCCGTTTTCCGATCGTCGTGCGCCTGCAGGACAATCTACGCGAGGACGCCCAGGCGTTGCAGGCTATTCCTGTAGCCCTGCCCGCGGACCCCGCCTCGGGCAATACGCCGGTCGTTCCGCTCAAGCAGGTGGCGAAATTCTCCATTATCGACGGCCAGAACCAGATTTCTCGCGAGAACGGCAATCGCCGCGTCGTCGTCAGCGCCAATGTGCGCGGACGCGACATCGCTTCGGTGGTGGACGAGGCGCAAAAGAAAATCGCGGCGAAAGTGACGCTGCCGCCGGGCTATTGGATCGCCTGGGGCGGGCAGTTTGAAAATCTCGAGGCGGCGCGCACGCGACTCATGGTGGTCGTGCCGGTGTGCTTCTTCATGATCTTCCTGCTGCTTTATTCCGCGCTTGGCTCGGCGCGCGACGCGCTGATCGTCTTCACCGCCGTGCCGTTGGCGCTTTCCGGCGGCGTCGCCGCGCTGTGGCTGCGCGGCATGCCGATGTCGATTTCCGCGGCGGTCGGCTTCATCGCATTGTCGGGCGTCGCCGTGCTCAACGGCCTTGTCATGCGCACCTATATTCATCAGCTCGTCATGAGCGGCGCGCCCGAGCGCCAAGCGATCTTCGAGGGCGCGATGACGCGGCTGCGTCCGGTGGCGATGACGGCGCTCGTCGCCTCGCTCGGCTTCCTGCCCATGGCGCTCGCGACCAGCACCGGCGCGGAAGTGCAAAAGCCGATCGCGACAGTGGTCATCGGCGGCCTCATCAGCGCCACGCTTCTCACGCTCGTGGTGTTGCCGGCGCTTTACACGCTATTCAGCGATTCCCGTTCGGCGACGGCGGCGGAACAAGGCGGGGGCTAGGACGTGAGCGCGCGCGGCGTCGCCTTGGTTTTGGTCTGCGCCCTTGCGAGCGCCGGGACGGCGCGCGCCGAAACGCTCATGGGCGCGATGCGCCGCGCTTACGGCGTCAGTCCGGTTCTCAACGCCAGCAGGGCGCAGCTTCGCGCGATCGACGAAACCGTGCCGCAGGCGCAAGCCGGCATGCGGCCGCGCGTTTCGGCGGACGCCTATTTCGGCCTGCAGCGCAACCGCGGCGTCACCAAACAACGTGACGTTGATCTCAACGATCCGACATTCACGGCCAACACCAAGAGCATTATGAACGGCGGCAGCGTTCCGCGCGCCGCGACTCTCACGGTGGAGCAGCCGATTTTCGACGGCTTCAGGACGCAAAACGAAACGCGCGCGGCGGAGTCGGGCGTCTTCGCCGGGCGCGAACGACTGCGCCTCACCGAGCAGCGCGTGCTGTTCGACGCCGTGTCGGCCTATATGAATGTGCTGCGCGACACTGCGGCGCTCAAATTGCAGGAGAACAACATCGCCGTCTTAAGCGAGCAATTGCGTCAGACGCGCGAACGCTATCTCTACGGACAGATTACGCTCACCGACATCGCCCAGGCCGAAGCAAGGCTCGCCGGCGGCAAATCGCTCGCCAGCGTCGCGCGCGCCGCGCTCGACGCCAGCGTCGGCGCCTATCGCCAGACGATCGGCGTCGAGCCCGCAAAGCTCGCGCCCGGCGCGCCGATCGACAAGCTGCTGCCGAAATCGCGCGAAGAGGCGGAGCGGGTCGCGCAGAGCGAACATCCCGTCATCCTCGCCGCGCTGCACGACGCCGACTCCGCCGATCTCGACATAAAGGTGATCGAGTCCGACTTCATGCCGAAACTGTCGGTCATCGGCGATATTTTCACTCAGACGGACACAGCCGGGATCGGCAATCGCAATATCGGGGCAATGGTCGGCGGGCGTCTCAACGTGCCGATTTACGAAGGGGGCGTCACCTCCTCGCGCGTGCGGCAGGCCAAGGAAACCGCCGGGCAACGCCGGCTCGACGCCGATGTGGCGCGCGCCGAGGTTCTGGCGCTGGTGCGCGCCAATTGGGGCGCGCTGCAAGCGGCGAAGACGCAGATCGCGTCGGCGCAAACGCAGATCGCCGCGGCCGAGCGCGCGCTCTATGGCGTTCGCGAGGAAGCGAAGGCGGGCCAGCGGACAACGCTCGACATTCTCAATGCGCAGCAGGAGCTGCTCAACGCGCGCATCGGCCTCATCCTCGCGCAGCGTGACCGTGTCGTCGCGTCTTACGCCGTGCTCGCGGCGATCGGACGCCTGTCGACGGCGTCGCTCGGTCTCGACGGCAATAGTTATGATCCCGCCGTCCACTTCGAGCAGGTCAAGGATCTATGGGGCGAACCCATGACGCCCGACGGCCGCTAGCCGCGCCGGCGCGCCCGCCTTTCTGGGCAGCCCTGCATCCGAGCGAAGGGAATGCTATAAGAGCGCAAAAAACGCGCGCCCCCGCCGCGCGAGAGCTTTGACGATAACTAACAATGAGAGGAAACCATGCGAGGCGCTTTCACCAAACTATTCGCTCTGGCGCTGGCGGCGACGCTGCTCGCGGCCGGCCCGGCGCGAGCCTTTTGCGTGTTCGGCGGCTGCGATCCGACCGAAGCGCACGCCAGGCAGATATTCGAGAATCTGTTGAAGCAGCGCTTCGATAAGCCCGGCAAGATTCTCGAATTCAAGCAGACAATGACCGAGCGCCTGGAGATGCATGCGACGGGCGAAAAAGGCTATGAAATTTTCTTCAATGCGCGGGTCGAGTTTCCCGAAGGCGCCAATCTGGAATGCAAGCCCGACGACGCCGGCAAAATTCCCGAAGGCTGCTCGCCCAGCAAGCATTATGTGACCGCGCCGCGCGGCGTTGACCCGAAGGGCAAGCAATATGTCGCTCCGGGCGCGACGGCGACCTTCGACGAAGAATATCGTTTCTACGAGGCGGGCCGCGGCTGGAAGGGCCCCGACGGCAATGTCTATACGCCCGAATGACGCTCCAAAAAAAAGACGGGCGCGCAGGATTTGCGCGCCCAGTCTCGACCGGCCTTCGCAGACGGAAAGCTCGGCGTTTTTCTCTATTGATTGATTACTTGGTGTTCTGGGGGCAACCGCAAGCCGCGTCGCAGGCCTTCTTACTGGCCGCAACTTCAGCCTGATTGGCGCCGTAATTCATCTTGCGCGAGATGAAATCGTCATCGCATTTTTCCGCGCATTTGGCCTGCTTGTCTTCGTCCGCTTTACGGATGTCGCAATCCGCGAAAGCCGGGCTGATCATGCCGGCGACGAGGAGCGCCGCCGTCACAATGGCGAATTTCTTCATTTGGTCGTTTCCTTTAGGTAGCCCAAGCTGGGCGTCTCGATTACGCTTGCGCCTGAACCCCCTCCCGCCTTCAACAGTAACGGCATCACAGAACGCGACAAGCGGGCCGGACGATGTCCCATGTCGCCGCTTGAGTCAATCGCGCGTGGGCGGCGCGTCATGATTCAGCGCTCTTGCGTCATCCCGACTGACCTGCGGAAAGTCGCGCGATTCCCGCGCCTTGCGCTCCTAAAGCGCGCAAAGGAGCCTGTGGTGTTCGGAAAGAGCGATGTCGGCCTTGCGACGCTTGCGCGCCCAGCGTCGGCGCCTTTGCGCCCAACGCCTCCGCCATCAAAATTGACAGGGCGCGCGATCGCTCGCGCGCCCTTTAAAGACTTTCCGCCCTAAAGCGTCGTCCAATCAGTTTTTCGTATTTTGCGGGCAGCCGCACTTCTCGTCGCAGGCCTTCTTCGCAGCCTTGACACTATCCATGTTGGCGGTGAAGCTCATCTGATCCTTAAGGAACGCATCTTCGCACTTGCTGGCGCAAACCGCTTGCTCGTCTTCCTGACGCGTGTCACAGTTGATGCGCGTCACCTGGCTTGGCGCGCGCAAGCCGGCGACTCCGTCGAATGCGAATGACGGCGCGATCATTGCCGCAAACAGGGCGGCGGCCGTCACAAGGGCGTATTTGCTCATCTTTGGATTTCCT
Source organism: uncultured Methylocystis sp. (assembly GCA_964498975.1). GTDB lineage: Bacteria > Pseudomonadota > Alphaproteobacteria > Rhizobiales > Beijerinckiaceae > Methylocystis. The sequence goes on along the minus strand of CAZCJY010000009.1, from coordinate 1,262 downwards.
CTTCTTCGCGTCGTGAGTTTCTTTTTTGTTTTTCGCCCGCGCCGCAATCCGCCGCCACCAATTGCAACGGCCCGGGATTCAACGCAAAGCGCTTTAACGCTGTCGGAGGAAACTGGTCGAGTCAATCGTTTTTTGCGGAGGGCTCAAGGGGCAAGCTGTCGCAACACATAGGGAAGAATGCCGCCGTTTTTGAAGTATTCTAATTCATCAAGCGTATCGATGCGCGCAAGCAGCGGCGCGGTCTTTGTGGAGCCATCGGCAAAGGCGATCGAGGCGACCAGCGTCTGGCGCGGCGCGAGGCCCTCGCGCAGACCGTGGATGGTGACGCGCTCCTCTCCCGTGAGTCCAAGCGTCTCCCAGCCCATCCCCTCCGCGAAGGTGAGCGGCAGCACGCCCATGCCGACGAGATTGGAGCGGTGGATGCGCTCGAAACTCTTCGCGATGACGGCGCGCACGCCGAGAAGCGCGGCGCCTTTCGCCGCCCAGTCGCGCGACGAGCCATTGCCATATTCCGCGCCGGCGAAAACGACGAGCGGCGCGCCCTCGCGTCCATAGCGCATCGCCGCGTCATAGATCGACAGGGTCTCGCCGCCCGGATAATATTTCGTCAGACCGCCTTCCGGGACAATGCCTTCCGCGTCCTTCATCATGTGGTTCTTGATGCGGATATTGGCGAAGGCGCCGCGCATCATCACCTCATGATTGCCGCGCCGCGTGCCGTATTGATTGAAGTCGGCTTGCGCGACGCCATGGTCGAGCAGCCATTTGCCGGCGGGCGACGCCGCCTTGATGGAGCCGGCCGGCGAAATATGGTCGGTGGTGATCTTGTCGCCAAAGAGCGCGAGGACGCGCGCGCCGATGATGTCCTCGATTGGCTTCGGCTCGCGTTTCAGACCGACGAAGTAAGGCGGATTGCGCACATAGGTGGATTGGTCGTCCCAGCCGTAGGTTTCGCCGCCCGGCGCCTCGACCGCACGCCAATGTTCGTCGCCCGCAAACACATTGGCGTAGGTCTCGCGAAAGAGATTGCGCGTCACGTGATCGCGGATGAAGGCGGCGATCTCCTTGTTCGACGGCCAGATGTCGCGCAGATAGACAGGCGCGCCGGCGCTGTCATGTCCAAGCGGCTCGCTCGTGAGATCGATCGCCACCGTGCCGGCGAGCGCATAGGCGACGACGAGCGGCGGCGAGCCGAGGTAATTCGCCTGCACGTCAGGATTCACCCGCCCCTCGAAATTGCGATTGCCCGAGAGCACCGAGGC
>CAZCJY010000008.1:19926-25435 GCA_964498975.1 uncultured Methylocystis sp. | reverse complement strand
TTTGTAAGTTCCATAATATCGATTATGCGAATCGTGGATCTGGGTGAGCGCATTCGCAAGCGGTTTCCCTTCGGCTTTTTCCCTGTCGCGCCTTCCCCACCGCGCCGATTTGCGCGGCCGGAAGACTTACGCGCGACGGCGCATGCGTCGGTTGCGCTTAGACCGCCGGGCGCCTGCAAGGCTTCCAATGTCCACTGCGCCCGGACATCCTCTAACACGCTGCAAAAGCTAAGGTTCGACGCGGCGCATGATGTGCTTGGCGCATCCAAACTGTGGCGATTGTTTGGATTTTTCGATCAGGTTACGGAATTCTCTGGCGTTAGAGGGCATAATTCTGGTAAAAGGCTCGCTGCGCGGGACTATATGGCATTCAACAGGCACATCATCGTCGTTTCGGAGCGGACGTCTTTACGCGCCCGGTCGGGAGCGTATGGGCGCACGCGGGTTGGCATAGCGGTCTTGCCGTATTAGGCGGAGACGAGCAGGTAGACATGAGCAAAGGTAGAGATTTCCGGGGCCCCCGCAAACGCGGATTCGACGACGACGCCCCGTTCGGATATGACGCGCCGCGACCGAGCAGCCGGCCGCCGCGTTCGCAGTTCGGAGGCGGCGGCTTTCCGGACGCCCCGCCGCCCTCAATGAATGAGCCCGCCGTCGACGCCATCGTGAAATGGTTCAAATCCGACAAGGGTTTCGGTTTCGTCGAGCTGGCAAACGGCACGGGCGACGCCTTCCTTCACATCGGCGCCGTGCAGGCGGCAGGATATGACACATTGCCGCCGGGCGCGAAGTTGCAGGTCCAGGTCACCAGTTCGGTGAAAGGCCAGCAGGTCGCGCGCATTCTCGAGGTCGATCTGGCTGGCGCCGCCGAGCGAGCGCCCCCGCCGCCACCGCGCAGCGGCGGTTTTGGCGGCGGTTATGACAGCCCCCGGCCCCGCCGTCAGGCGCCCGATCCGTCGACCGCCGTGCCGGTTTCCGGCAAGGTCAAATGGTTCGACGAGACCAAGGGCTTCGGCTTCGTCCAGTCGAACGATGGCGGCAAGGACGTTTTCGTCCACATCTCGATCCTCGGACCTTCAGGCGTGAATCGTCTTGCGGAGGGTCAGCCGGTGACGATGCAGGTTGTCGACACCGCCAAGGGTCGCGAGGCGCTTTCCATCACGCTGGACTAAGCGCTTTCACGCTTTCCGCTGCGCCGCGATCCCCCAAGGACCGCGGCGTTTTCTTTTGAGGAACCCGTCATGCCTGAACGAGCGTCCGGCGACGTCGCTCGCCTCGTCGAGATCATGGCGGCGTTGCGCACGCCCGGCAGCGGTTGTCCGTGGGATCTCGAGCAGGATTTCCGCTCTATCGCGCCTTACACGATCGAAGAGGCCTATGAGGTCGCCGACGCGGCCGAGCGCGACGATCTTCACGATCTCAAGGACGAATTAGGCGACCTGCTGCTGCAGGTCGTTTTTCACGCCCGAATGGCGCAGGAAATCGACGCTTTCGCCTTTCAAGACGTCGTCGCGGCGATCTGCGACAAGCTCCTGCGCCGGCATCCCCATGTTTTCGGCGAAGGCGGACAGCTCGACGCCGAGGGCGTGACCACGCAATGGAGCGAGATCAAAGCGCGGGAGAAGGCCGAGAAGGGCGCGCCTGCGCCCGCAAGCCTTCTCGAAGGCGTGCCGCTTGCCCTGCCCGCGCTGACGCGCGCCGTGAAGCTTCAACAAAAGGCGTCGAAGGTCGGCTTCGACTGGGACGACGCACAGCATGTTCTCGGCAAGATTCGTGAGGAAACCGAAGAAGTCGCGGCAGAACTTGCGCAGCCCGGCGCGGTCGCTTCGCCCGCGCTCGAAGAGGAGATCGGAGACTTGCTCTTCGTCGTCGCCAATCTCGCGCGCCACGCCAAGGTCGATCCCGAACAGGCGCTGCGCGGCGCCAACGCCAAATTCGAGCGGCGCTTCCGCCACATCGAGAATCGTCTCGCCGCAGCAGGTCGCTCGCCCGAGCAAGCGTCCCTCGACGAGATGGAAGCCCTTTGGGTCGAGGCAAAAGGAGCCGAACGAAAGCCGCGTTGATTGAAAACGCGACCGGAAACAAGAGGCCGCTAAATCCTATTTGGACCGTTGACGCCTAATCGTCGATGCCGCCTGATCTGCGCTTGGACGACCCGATTTTCTTAGACCTCTCTTCCGACGGATTTCAGCGCATGAGCACGCCGCCAGAACCGGTTCCATTTCTCGTTACGCCTGTGCCCCTCCTCGATTATCCCGATCCGTCGGTCAGCGATTATCGCCTGGCGATCAGTTCGGACGGCTCGCAACTCATTTTCGAGCGTACGCTCACCGGGAACCCGGCTCAACTTTACATCGCTACGCTCGGCGATTCATCGCCGCCGACGATCTTTCCGCCGAATACGCCGTATAATTCCGCGACCCGCCCCGACTGGTCATGGGACAATGGTCAAGTCGCCTTTTGCATCGCCAATGGCGATGGCCTTGTGGTCACCGATGCAAGTGGATCGAATATTCGAGACCTGCCCGATACGCAGAACATGATCTATCCCGCTTGGCTTCCGGGCGGTGCCTCCTTGGCGACGATGAATCAGCAGACCAGCAAGAAATATGTCCATCCGCGCACGAGCGTCTTGCAGAGTTCCGGCGACCCCCAAATTCCAATTGTCGCGAACAACACCGTTTGAGCCGGAATGCCCGCCGTCAATTCCACGAACCAAAACCAGTTCGTCTTCGCGGGCCAATGGATCGGCGACCAGACGAAATATAACCAGGACACGAACTACATCTGGTTCGTCGACATCGGCACGGACCCGATCACGCTTCGCCCCTTGGATAAGAGCGCCAATCCGTCAGGCCCATTCGAGCCTGCCTACCAAGGTCGCGCGCCTTGGTACTCTCCCGACGGCAATTGGGTCGCCTTCGAGTCGTACCGCGCCGATCCGAACGCCGAGCTCTACGCGATATTCATCCAGGATTCGGCCGGCGCGAACGCGGCGATGCAGGTGACCGACATCAGCTACAACGGCAATCATGCGAAGTGGTTTCCCAATGGAATCCAGCTTGCCGCTACCCTGCTGCAAACGCCTTCGTCAGGTTCCGGTTCCGGGAAACGAGGCCTCTATAGCCTCGATGTGTCGGGCTTCGTCGGCCAGACCTTCTGAGCGCGTTACGACGCCGCCCGCCTGCGCCGCGTTCCTCTTTCGCGGATAATCTCGGCTTGAGGAAATCGTCGCGCGATACTGTCGGAACGCCCTGGATCGACGCGAACGACGAGATGAATCCCGCCCTGGGGCAGCGCATTGCGTTCGAGAACCTCTGTATGGGCGTGGAGCCAGGCGAGCCCCTCGCCGTCGGCGGCGTCGAGATCGAGTTCGAGCTTGACGCGGCCCGCCGCCAGCGTCGTCTCAATGCGCGCCAGAAGCTCGTCGAGCCCCTCCCCCGTCAGCGCGGAAACCAGCGTCGGCCGGCGTTGCGCGTCGATCCCGCGCGCGGCGAGACGCAGCGCGGAAAGCCGCTCGGCGTCGAGCGCGTCGATCTTGTTCCAGACTTCGAGAATTCGGCCCTCGGCTTCGCCCTTTAGACCCAGTTCGTCGAGGATCGCCTCGACATCCTTCGCCTGCGCCTCGCTGTCTTCGTGGGAAACGTCGCGCACATGCAGGACAACATCGGCGAGCGTCACCTCCTCCAGCGTCGCGCGAAAGGCGGAGACGAGCATCGTCGGCAGATCGGAGATGAAGCCGACCGTGTCGGAGAGCAGGACGCGTCCGCCATGCGGCAGGCGGATCTGACGCAGCGTCGGGTCGAGCGTCGCGAACAGCATGTCCTGCGCAAGCACCTCGGCCTTGGTGAGCCTGTTGAACAGCGTCGATTTGCCGGCATTGGTATAGCCGACGAGCGCAACCACGGGATAGGGAATGTCGCGCCGCGTCTTGCGGTGCAGGCCGCGCGTGCGTTTGACCTTGTCGAGATCATGCTCGATGCGGCGCATGCGCTCCTCGATCAGGCGGCGGTCGGTCTCGATCTGCGTCTCGCCCGGCCCGCCAAGAAAGCCGAAGCCGCCGCGCTGACGCTCTAAATGGGTCCAGGAGCGCACGAGCCTCGATTTCTGATAGGCGAGATGCGCCAGCTCCACCTGCAGCGCGCCCTCTTTGGTGCGGGCGCGTTCGCCGAAGATTTCGAGGATCAGTCCGGTGCGGTCGATCACCTTGGCGTCCCAGGCTTTCTCTAAATTGCGCTGCTGCACCGGCGAGAGCTGGCAGTCCATGCTGACGAGCTCGGCCTCCTGAAGCTTCACCGCTTCGGCGATTTCTTCGACCTTGCCCTTGCCGAGATAAGTTGCGGGACGCACCTGGTTCAACGCCGTGGCGAACTCCCCGACGACGTCAAGGTCGATCGCCTGGGCAAGGCCGACGGCCTCCGCGAGCCGCGCGCGGGAATCCCGCGCCAAAGCCGCCCCGCCCTGCGTCAGATAAGGTCCAACGACCAATGCGCGCGTCGCGGCGCCCTTCGACGCCACGCCGTCTTTTCCTGCGAGTTCCGCCCTCAATCGGCCTACCGTTGCTTCTCGGCCGGTCCCTCGTCGTCGCCCGGCTCAAACATTTGTATGGGGTGTCCGGGCATGATCGTCGAGATGGCGTGCTTGTAAACGAGCTGAGAATGCCCGTCGCGTCGCAACAACAGGCAGAAATTGTCGAACCAGGTGACAATTCCCTGGAGCTTGACGCCATTGACGAGGAAGATGGTGAGCGGGACTTTATTCTTCCTGACAAAATTCAAAAATGTATCTTGCAGATTCTGCGAACGTTCTGACGACATCGGCTGTCCTGTTCTGTTTTTGTTGAGCCGAGCGGTTTGACGCCGCCCCCCAGGGATCGTTCTTGTTATTTCGCCGCCAGTATTCATTAGAACCTTTCAAATCGCTAAGCGCAAGGCGGAACTATGGTTGAAGCGGCTCCGCCGGACGTTGGCGCCGCGCCGCGGCTTCCCCGAAACTCCACAATCGAGGCGCAGAAAATACTTCATGCAAAACATCAGATACGCATTTTATATATCTGATCTTATGATTCTATCGATAGAGACTTAAGTTTTCGGTGTAAGGCCGAGCGCTCCATGCCGATGAACTCGGCGGTACGCGATATATTGCCCGAGAAGCGATTGAGCTGAGCGACGAGATATTCGCGCTCGAAAACCTCGCGCGCTTCACGCAACGGCAGGCTCATCAATTTTTCGCCACGCACGCCGGCGGGCGTCGCCGGAACCAATTCGCCGACGTCGGCGGGAAGCATCTCGGCGGTGATCGTCGCTCCGGCTTCGCCGGACGTCAGGATCATCAACCGCTCGACGTTGTTCTTCAACTGCCGGATGTTTCCTGGCCAGTCATGCAACTGCAAGACGGCGAGTGCGTCTTCGGAAATTCTGCGCCTCGGCATGCCGGAGGCGAGCGACATGCTCTCCATGAAATAATCGATGAGCGCGGGAATATCCTCGCGCCGCTCGGCGAGCGACGG
>CAZCJY010000008.1:0-19916 GCA_964498975.1 uncultured Methylocystis sp. | reverse complement strand
CGACGGCACGCGGATCGGCACGACGGCGAGGCGGTGGAACAAATCCTCCCGCAGAGCGCCCTCCTCGATCGCCAAAGCAAGATCGCGGGCGGAAGACGAGATGATCCGAACGTCGACTTGGACCTTCTGCGCGCCGCCGACCCTTTGGAAAGTCTGGTCCACAAGCACGCGAAGGATTTTCGCTTGCGTATCCTTGGGCATGTCGGCGATTTCATCGAGGAAGAGCGTGCCGCCATGCGCTTCTTCCAGCGCGCCGATCTTGCGCTCGCCGTCCGCGCCCTCGCGTCCGAAAAGCTCGATCTCCATATTTTCCGGGGTGATCGTCGCCGAATTGATCACCACGAAAGGCCCGCCGGCGCGGTTCGACGCCTCGTGAATGCAACGGGCGGCCAGCTCCTTGCCGGTTCCCGGCGCGCCGGTGATCAGCACGCGCGAATTGACCGGCGCGACGCGGGCGATGAGCTGCTGAAGCTGATGGGCCGAGGGGGAATCGCCGACGATGCGGTCGAAGGCTCCCGCCCGCTGGCGCAGCGCGGAAAGCTCGCGGCGCAGTTGATAGGCTTCGAGCGCGCGCTCGGCGACCAGCACCAGCCGATCCGCCTTGAAGGGCTTTTCGATGAAGTCATAGGCCCCGATCTTGATGGCGCTGACCGCGGTCTCGATATTGCCATGGCCCGAGATCATGACCACGGGCAGCCCCTTGTGCTGCTTCTGGATGACTTCGAGCACCTGAAGCCCGTCGAGGCGCGAGCCCTGCAGCCAGATGTCGAGAAAGACGAGATGCGGACGCCGCGCCGCAATGGCTGCGAGCGCGTCGTCGGCGTCCTTGGCGGTGCGGACGCCATGACCCTCGTCGCTCAAGATTCCCGCGACCAGTTCCCTAATGTCTTCTTCGTCGTCGACGATCAGAATGTCGCTCGCCATCAAACCCCGCTTTGTCCGGCCTGCATCGTCTGCGCAGGCGGCGCTTCAGTCTCGCCGCCTTCCGCGCGCGGCTCTTCTTCTTTCGTCGCCGGTTCCTCAGCGAGCGGCACGATCAGCCGCACACAGGCTCCCCGCCCCGTCGGCGCATCGAGCAATTCGAGGCGGCCTCCATGGTCCTCAACGATCTTGGCGACGATCGGCAGGCCGAGCCCCGTGCCGTCCGACCGGGTCGTCATGTAAGGCTCGAGCAGGCGTTGCCGGTTCATCGCCGGGAAGCCCTTACCATTGTCGATCACGTCGATTTCCGCCATGCGGTCGCGCACATTGAGCTTGACCTCGACCCTTCCCTTCTCCTGTGCGTCTTTTTCCTCGCGAGCGGCGATGCCTTCAACAGCGTTCTTGACGATATTGGTGAGCGCCTGCGACAGCAAGCGCCGATCGAATTTAGCGAAGACAGGGACCTCGGGCAGAAATTCGACGATATCGAGGTCGGCGTTGCCGACGCGCATTAGAAACGTCACCTGCCGAATGCATTCGTTGAGATCGTCGCGTTCGGGCCGCGCTTTCGGCATGCGGGCGAAGGACGAGAATTCATCGACCATTCGCTTGATGTCGTCGACCTGGCGCACGATCGTGTCCGTACATTGGTCGAAAACGTCGCGATCTTCCTGAATGACCTTGCCGTATTTGCGGCGCAGCCGCTCGGCCGAAAGCTGGATCGGCGTCAAGGGGTTCTTAATTTCATGGGCGATTCGGCGCGCCACATCCGCCCATGCGGAAGTGCGTTGCGCCATGACGAGATCGGTGATGTCGTCCAGCGTCACGACGAAATTGGGATGCCCCTCCTCCGCCCGCGCCGACGTGACGCGGACGTTGAATGTCCGCTCCGAAGCGCCGCGTTTGATGGTGATCTGGCTTTGCACCGCACGCGGAAAAACTTCCGCCGCGTCTCGCAGTATCGGCACGACTTCCGGCAAAACGGCGACGACGGTCGCCCCGACGGTTGCCTGTCCCTTCGCGTCGGTCAGCGACAGTTCCTCTGCGGATCGGTTGAGTATGGTGACGACGCCCTCCGAATCAACGCCCATCACCGCCGCCGGCACGCCGGCCAGCACCGCTTCGGTGAATTCGCGTCGCTCGTCGTTGATGCGATTTGCTTCGATCAGCCGGCTTTGCTGAAGATTGAGCTCCGTGGTCATGTTGTTGAACACGTCGCCAAGGCGCGCCAATTCGCCATGCGACTTGTCGACATTGACGCGCACGTCGAGATTGCCTGCCGAGACTTCGTCCGTTGCGGCGATCAGCGCGCGGATCGGCGTCACGAGGCGGTCGGCGAAGTCGAGCCCGAACCAGATCGACGACAGCAGCATGATCGTCGTCAGCAAAGCGTACATCAGCACGAAGGCGCGTTGCACGGCGGCGCGGTAGGAGTCGAACGTGTCGTAGTTGCTGATGAGACTCTGCGCTTGTTTGGGAAACTCCACCGCAATCGGGTCGATTGGCCGGGTGACATAGAGAAAAGTGTCCTGCAGCGCGCTCAGCGCGCGAAGCGCGACGAAACTCTTGCCGTCGTCGATGACGAGACAAAGCGGCTCCCCTCGCCGCGCGTCGTCGAATTCCGATTTCGGCGGCGCGATGATGATCGCCGAAGCGTTTTGCGCCACATCGACGCGGTCCAGAACCTCGCCGTTCGATTTCACCAGCGCGGCCACCGAGAAGCCCAGGAAGTAAGCGCGCGACTGGAATATCTGGTGGAAATAGGGTCGGTCCGAATTGAACAGAATCGCCGCGCGGTCGAGATCGGAGGCGGTGAGTTGCGCCTCCTGCAACAGCGCCCGGCACTGACTTTCGCGAAAAACCGCCGCCGCCTCGGCGGTATTGTGGACGAAGACCTTGACGCTCGACATGAAGGCGGGATTGAGCACCCGCTCCAGAGTCAGGGAGCCGGCGACGGCGAGCAATATCGCTGGGATGAGCGCAATAACCGAGAAAAAGCCCACCGTGCGCACATGGAGGCGCGCCGCCGCCTCGCCCCGCCGCCAGACGCGGTAGAGCCGCCAGGCCTTCACCAGCACCATGCCGAGCAGGATGCCGACGAATGCGCCATTGACGACGAGAAGCGGCAGCAGCCGGTTGTCTGTCGGCGACAGTGCGCCGAATTCCGCCACGACGAGGAAGGTGGCCAAAGCGCAGCCGACGGCGCCGATCACGATGATCGGGCCCAGCCAGGCGCGAAGCGAACCTCCGCCTTTTGCTATGGGCGGAGAAACCGGGTTTCCCGTAAGGGCCATGCCGGGTTTATAGGCTTGGCCCGCATTTGTTGCAATTGAGCGGTCCTTTGCGCGCGTCTCCTCCCCAGGTTGCATGGATCAGGCGACGCTCATGCGGAGGTCCTGACGCGCCGCGCCATCAGCGTATTGAGGCGTTGCAGACGGGGCGCGACGACGCCCTTGCCAGGAGGCCGCAGCCCCGCCTCCAACGGCAAAAAGCGCATGAGATGGCGTTGACCTATTTCGCAATGCTGTCCGCAATGAACGCTCCCATCTCAAACGAGCGGCTGCGTAAAAATGTCGAAGGGAGACCCGTTCACGAGCAATAATCGGTCGAAAGAGGCGCCCGACGCGCCCATGCTAGGCCCCTCGCCGTTGAATTGGCAAGGTCAAATCAAGTGAAGCGGACGCGACCTCGCTCGCGCCGATCAACGCTTGGATCGCTCACCTGGGCGAGCGCATCAGACGGATGTCGAGGTCGTTGACCTTCTTGCGCAGCGTGTTGCGGTTGAGGCCCAAGAGCTCGGCCGCCTTGATCTGATTGCCGCGCGTCGCCGCGAGCGCCGCAGACACCAGCGGGATTTCGATCTCGCGGATAATGCGATGATAAAGGCCGGGCGGCGGCAGTTGATCGCCATAATCGCGGAACAGTTTGGCGAGATGCAATTCGACCGACGTCGAGAGAGTCTGGCCGTCCGGCAACTCGCGCGACGACGCGTCAGCGCTTGCCGACTTGTCGCTTGGCTCCGCCTGACGCAGCTCATGTTCGAGCTCCGCCTCGACAAGCTGGTCGGAGATCACTTCCTGTGGGTGCAGCGCCGCCAGACGACGAATAAGGTTTTCGAGTTCGCGGATATTGCCCGGCCAGCGGTATTTCTTCATGCGGTCGAGCGCCGCCTGGTCGATGTATTTCTGCGGCAGGCCCTCGTTTGCCGCCACTTTGAAGAAGTGATGGACGAGGTCCGGAATGTCCTCGGCGCGCTCGCGCAGCGGCGGCAGACGCAGCGGCACGACGTTTAAGCGGAAATACAGATCCTCTCGGAACAGGCCCTGCTGGATGAGGATGCGCAAATCCTTGTTGGTCGCGGCGATGATGCGGACATTGGTCTTGATCGGCGTGCGGCCGCCGACGGTCGTATATTCGCCCTGCTGCAACACGCGCAGGAGCCGGGTCTGCGCCTCCATCGGCATGTCGCCGATTTCGTCGAGAAACAGCGTGCCGCCTTCCGCCTGTTCGAAACGCCCGGCCGAACGCTGGTTCGCGCCGGTGAAGGCGCCCTTCTCATGGCCGAAGAGTTCGCTCTCGATCAGATCACGCGGGATCGCCGCCATATTGACGGCGACGAACGGGCCCTTTTTACGCTTTCCGTAATCGTGCAAAGCGCGGGCGACAAGCTCCTTGCCGGTGCCCGATTCGCCGTTGATCATCACCGTCAGATCGGTCTGCATCAACCGTGCGAGCGAGCGATAGATTTCCTGCATCGCCGGCGAGCGGCCGACGAGCGGCATCCCTTCGATTTCTTCATGGCCATTGTCTTCGGGATGCTTCCGCGGCTCGGCCATGGCGCGCCCGACGATGCCGACCAGCTCCTTCAGGTCGAAAGGCTTCGGCAGATAGTCGTAGGCGCCGCGTTCGGACGCCCTTATGGCGGTCATGAAAGTGTTCTGCGCGCTCATGACGATGATCGGCAGTTCCGGGCGCAGCTTCTTTATGCGCGGCAGCAGTTCAAAGGCGTTTTCGTCCGGCATGACGACATCCGTCACGACGAGATCGCCCTCGCCCGATTGCACCCAGCGCCATAGCGTCGCCGCGGCGCCGGTGGTGCGCACTTCGTAGCCGGCGCGGGAAAGCGCTTGCGCGACGACGGTGCGGATGGAGGCGTCGTCGTCGGCGACCAGAATTTCGCCTCGCGTCATTGATCGGTTCTCCCGCTCTTGCGAGATGTCATGCGCCCCGTTCCTCGCGTTGGTCGGGCCGCCGGGCCCGGTACATGGGCATCAGGACTCGAAACGTCGTGCGTCTTGGGAGAGATTCGCATTCAACAATGCCGCCGTGGTCGTTGACGATCTTGGCGACCAGTGCAAGTCCGAGGCCAGTTCCCGAAGATTTTGTCGTGACAAAGGGGTCAAAGAGATGCGCGGCGATGTCATCGGGCACGCCGGGGCCGTTGTCGCGCACGCAAAACTCCAGCGGAAGGCCGATCGGGCTTTTCTCGCCGAGCGCGCGCAGACTGACGCCCGGGCGAAAAGCCGTCGACAATTCGATCTCGCCGTCAACCGCGTCGCCGACCGCTTCGGCGGCGTTCTTCACGAGATTGAGAAAGGCCTGCACCAGCTGATCGCGATTGGCGTAAACCGGCGGCAGGGAAGGATCGTAGTTTTCGGTAAAGCGCACGCTCCGAGCGAATCCGGTCTGCGCGACGCGCTTCACGTGGTCCAGGACGGAATGGATATTGACCTGCTCGCGCTGGAGCGGCCGAGCGTCGGAAAACACCTCCATGCGGTCGACGAGCCGCACGATCCGGTCGGTCTCCTCACAGATCAGCCGGGTGAGCGCGCGGTCCGAATCGCCCAACGCGCTTTCGAGCAATTGTGCGGCGCCGCGAATGCCGGAGAGCGGGTTCTTGATCTCATGCGCCAGCATGGAGGCCAGGCCGGAAACCGAGCGCACGGCGCCGCGATGCGTCAGTTGTCTGTCTATTTTATCGGCAATTGTCCGTTCCTGCATCATGACAAGCACGAGTCCGTCGCTCTCGGCGAGCGGCGCGCAATGAACGTCGACGCGCCTGTCGGCGTCCTGACCCGGCCGGCCGAGATCGACCTTATATTCGTTGATCGTCGCGCCGCGTTCGCGCACCTGCTGGATCAGCGTGAGAAGCGGCGAACCGAACGGCAACAACCGGTCCAAGGTCTGGCCGATCAGCAGCGGCCTGCCCATCTCGAAAAAAGCTTCGGCCGCGGCGTTGGCGTCCTCGATGGCGTCGTCGCGCCCCACGGTCAGGATTGCATTCGGCAGAGCCTCCAGCACGCAGGAGCGGCCCCGCCCGTCGAGGATATCGAGCGAGCCATATCCGTCGCAATGCGCGCTATTGCGTCGGGCGCGATCAGAGAGGCTCATGCCGCGATCTCCTGCTTCGCTGGCTCGACCGCAGCGAATATCAAATCAATGAGCCGCCCCGCCTCCTCGGGAGAGGCGGTCGTCACCAGCGCGCGCCGCAGCTCGGCGGCGGTCTTTCCGGCGACATGGTCGACATAGGCGGCAAGATGCTTGCGGGCGTGGCGCAGACCGGCGGCGACGCCCATCAGCAACAGCAAGCCTTCAAGATGTTCCCGCGCAATCTCGGCCCGCGCGGCGAGCGACGGCGGCGGCCGCCGGCTCCCGGTCGAAAGATAATGCGCGATATCGCCGACGAGCCAAGGCTGGCCCAGCGCGGCGCGGCCGATCATGACGCCATCCGCGCCGGAGCGCGCGAGCATCTCGCTCGCGTCATCGACGCCCGTGCAATCGCCATTGGCGATCACCGGAACGCGCACCGCCGCCTTTACCGCCGCGATCGCCTTCCAATCGGCTTGTCCCGCGTAGAATTGCTGGCGCGTGCGTCCATGCACCGTAATCAGCGCCGCGCCCTCTGCCGCGACGCGGCGCGCCAACTCCGGGGCGTTACGCGTCGCGTCATCCCAGCCGAGCCGCATTTTTACGCTCAGTGGAATGCGTATCGCGCCGCGCGCCGCGGCGATCAACCGGGCCGCCTGAACGGGATCGCGCATCAGCGCGGCGCCCGCCAGGCCCCCGGTGACGCGTTTGCAGGGACAGCCCATGTTGATGTCCACCCAGTCGGCGCCCAAGTCCTCGGCGCAACGCGCCGCCGCCGCAATCTCCTGGGGCTCGCGCGCGGCGATCTGGATCACGCGCGGTCCTTCGCCGGCACAGCCCAAACGCACGACCGTCTCGCGGTCGCCACGCGCGACACCGGCCGCCGTGATCATTTCGCTCACCGTCGCCGACGCCCCAAGTCTTCCGGCGATGCGGCGCATGGCGGGGTCGGTCACGCCCGCCATCGGCGCGAGCAGCGCGCGCCCCGAAAGCGTGATCCCGCCAATGCGCAAAGGCGGAGGGTCAAGGCCCACGCCTAATTTTTCGGCAGCAAGCATCTTGCCCACATCATAAGCATCTCTCTTCGCACATGCAACATGAGATTTATCGGGGCGGCCGCGCCGCATTTGACGGCGTGCTCGAAAACCGACAGAGAGCGCGCATGGGCGCTCCGGCCGATATCTCCTCCCTCGCCATTCTCGTCGTTGCGGGCGGGCGCGGCTCGCGCCTTGGCGAAGGGCCGCCGAAACAATATAGAGAGCTGGCAGGAAAAACCATTCTGGCCCGCACCTTGCGTGCAATGCGCCTCGCGGTGCCGGAAGCCGCGCTCAAAGTCGTGATTCACCCCGACGATCGCGCATTTTACGCCGCGAGCGTGGCCGAGCTGGAAGCCGCAGAGCGACAGAAATTGCTCGATCCGGCGATGGGCGGCGCGTCCCGCCAGGAAAGCGTCAGGAATGGCCTCGAAGCGCTCGCCGCGGAAGGAGCGCCGGAAATCGTGCTGATCCATGACGCCGCCCGTCCCTTCGCGGACGCCGCGCTCGTCGCCCGCGCGGTCGAGGCGGCGCAGGCGCATGGCGCGGCGGCGCCGGGCGTACCGCTCTCCGACACCGTGAAGGAAATCGACGAAACGGGCGCCGTCGTCGCCACGCCCGACCGCACGCGGCTTCGCGCCGTCCAGACGCCGCAATCCTTCCGCTTTGGCCTCATCCTTCAAGCGCATCGCGACGCCGCGGCGGGCGGGCGCGAATATACCGACGACGCCATGATCGCCGAAGCGGCGGGCCGGCAAGTGCATATTTTTCCCGGCGACGCCGCCAACTTCAAACTGACGACGCAAGAGGACTTCGCCCGCGCCATGGAGCAATTGAAGCAGCCGACATGGGCCGATCTGCCGGACGTGCGCACTGGGCAGGGCTATGACGTCCATGCTTTCGGGCCGGGCGACAAGGTCTGGCTCGGCGGGGTGGCTGTCCTCCATGCTCAGGGCCTCGCCGGCCATTCCGACGCCGACGTGCTCGCCCATGCGATCACGGACGCGATCCTCGGCGCCATCGCCGAGGGCGACATCGGCGCGCATTTCCCGCCCTCCGATCCGCAGTGGAAAGGCGCGGCGTCCGCGATCTTCCTCGCGCATGCCTGCGCGCGCGTGCGTGCGCGCGGCGGCGCGATAGCCCATGTCGACGCGACCATCATTTGCGAAGCGCCCAAAATTGGCCCGCACCGCGAGCGCATTCGCGAAAGCCTCGCGGCCACGATGGGCGTGGACATTGGTCGTGTCGCGATCAAGGCGACGACGACCGAGCGGCTTGGCTTCACGGGAAGACAGGAAGGCATGGCCGCGCTGGCGATCGCCACTGTGCGGCTGCCGTAGCGCAATTGCCTGCGACCGATTCAAAAAATTTCGCTAATGAGCGAAAATTTTAATGGGCGGGTAATCATTTTCGGGAGCGAAATTTAAACCCCTCATGGCCACTGTGTGCGCCATTGAGGTGGCGATGTTTAATTTCTCTCGGTTTGACAAGTCTTTAGACATGCGTGCGGTGACGACTGAAACGCATGCGAGCGCAACGCCGCCGGCCGATGTGCTTGCGGCGCTGATTGACTCATTGTACGCGCCGATCTTTTCCTTCGTCGTAGGCTCTACAAGCGCCGTCCTCATCGCCGCATTCGTCGCGGCGCGGACAGGCCTTCCGTTTCTGCGCAGCTGCGCGATGCTGCTCACGGCCGTCTTCGTCTGGCGATTGGCGCTGATCTGGCGCTATTTGCGCCGCGACAGGTCCAAGAGTCTGGACCTGCGCTCCTTGCAGCGTTGGGAACTGGGTTACGCGCTCGGCGCCTACGCTTTCGCAGCGTCACTCGGCGCGCTGGGCGCTGTCGTCCTTTTCGACACCGACGATGCGGCGTCGCACATGTTGGTCTATGCGCTCGCGATGGGCTTCATGGCCGGGGCTGCGACGCGCAACTCCGGCTTGCGCCAGATCTGCATCTGGCAGATCGTCCTTACGCTCGCGCCGATCATAATCGCCGCCGCGATGCGCGGCGATTTCGCCTATGATGTGCTCGCCTTCGTCACCCTGCTCTACTGTCTGGCCGGCGTCGAGATTTGCCTCTACCAGTCAAGCAATCAGTTGCGCGTGCTCCTCGCGACAAGAGAGAAAAGCAAGTTGGCGCAGCGCTTCGAGGCGCAAAATCTACGCTTCGACGCCGCGCTGAACAATATGCCGCAAGGACTCTGCATGTTCGACGCGGAGGGGCGCCTCATCGTCAGCAACAAGCAGGTCGGGGAGATTTTCGGGGCAGAGCGGCTCTCGCTGACGGTGGGTTCACGCATTCCGCAGATCGCCGAGGAATTGCGCGACGCGGGCGCGCTTTCGCCGCCGAACGCCGACGAGATCGCCGCCGGCTTGCAGGATAATCTGGCTGCGCGCCGCGCCGCCTGCTCCACCGTCGCCTTGCCCGACGGGCGCACGGTTTCCTATTCGCAAACGCCGCTCGAGGATGGCGGCTCCGTCGCCCTGTTCGATGATGTGACGGAACGCCATAGGGCGGAAAAACGCGTGCGTTACCTTGCGACCCACGACATGCTGACGGGCCTTCCCAATCGTACGCTGTTCAACCAGTTGCTACGCGAAGAGATTGACGCCTCGAAGCGCCACGACCGGCAATTTTGCGTGCTGTTCATCGATCTCGATAGATTTAAGAGCATCAACGACACGCTTGGCCACGCCGCTGGCGACGCATTGCTCCGCGAGGCCTCGAGGCGACTGGGACTTTGCTTGCGCGAGCGCGATATCGCTGCTCGTCTCGGCGGCGATGAATTCGTCGCCATCGTCCGCGACGTGCATTCGCCGCAAGAAGCGACCGCCATCGCGGAAAATGTGCTCGTGCGCCTCAACGACTCGATGAACATCGCCGGGCAGGAATGCGGCGTCACCGCGAGCATCGGCGTCGCCGCCTATCCTGCCGATGGCGAGGACGAGGATACGCTGCTCAAGAACGCCGACGCGGCCATGTATCTCGCCAAGGCGGAGGGCAAGAGCGGCGTGCGGCTCTTCTCGCCCAAGATCAAGACACAAACGTTGCAGGGCCTGATGCTGGAGACGAGCTTGCGCCATGCGCTCGCGCGCGACGAGTTTCTCATCTGCTATCAGCCCAAGCGCGACATCCTCACCGGCGCCATCGCGGGAGTCGAGGCGCTGTTGCGCTGGCGCCACCCGAAACTCGGGCTGTTGTCTCCTCATCGATTCATCCCTGTCGCCGAGGAAACCGGCCTCATCTCGCCGATCGGCAAATGGGTGTTGGAAACGGCCTGCGCGCAGCAGATGCAGTGGCGCGCACAGGGGCTGGAGCCCTTCCCCGTCGCCGTCAATCTCTCGCCGCGCCAACTCTACGACGAGCATCTGCTCGACCACATCACCGGCGCGCTCGAGGCTTCCGGCATGGGCGCGGAGTGGCTCGAACTCGAGATCACCGAGAGCATGGTGATGCTGGACGCCGAAGGGGCCATGACGGCGCTTCACGCGATCAAGGAAATGGGCGCGCGGCTCGCCATCGACGATTTCGGCACGGGCTATTCCTCGCTCTCGCTCGTCAAGCAGATGCCGCTCGACGCGATCAAGATCGACCGCTCCTTCATCAATGATCTGCTGACCGACGCCAACGACCGCGCCATCGCCGAAGCCGTGATCTCGCTCGCCAAGGCATTGAAGCTGCGCGCGATCGCGGAAGGCGTCGAGACCGAGGCGCAGGAGACGTTTCTGCGCGAGCATGGCTGCCACGAGATGCAGGGTTATCTGTTCAGCCGTCCGCTCGAAGGCGAGGCGCTGCTGAGCTTCGTCGCCGATTACAATATGCGCCGCCTGCGTCGGCTGGCCGAGCGCGAGCGCGAAAAAGCGGTGATGAAGAGGGCGTGAGGGGTGTTTTCTCGCCGCGGCAGTCTCCTCATTGCGCGAAACCTACCCAAACGTCATGGCCGGGCATAGACGTTGAAGACGGCGTCGCTTCTCTCGCCTTTGCGCCCGGCCATCCACGTCACGCAGCCGCGCTAAGGCGGGATGCCCAGCTTGCCTCAATCTCCCGGCGTGGATGCCCGGCACAAGGCCGGGCATGACGGTTGTAAAATGCATTATCGTGCAAATCTTAACGCGGTTCGGCGCGCCCGCGCCAGGCAGTAGATCGAAATAATCGATTGTGCGCCCCAACTTACCGGCGCATGCAAATCCTTAATCCTCGAAAGTCGGTTAACTTCATCCTGATTACGCAAATTTAAGGACAATTGTCGGCGTCGCGCAGATAATAAGCACATGCGCATACGGATTTTCAGGCGCGAAGCGATAGACCGGGATCGCCGCCAATGCATTCCGAGAATATGACCAGCGACGGGGCGAAGGCGCGCGTCGACTGGGTCGATTACGCCAAAGGCTGGTGCATCATTCTCGTCGTGATGATGCATTCGACGCTCGGCGTCGAAGAAGCGATGGGCCGCGACAGCTGGCTCCACGGCTTCATCGAATGGGCGCGGCCCTTCCGCATGCCCGATTTCTTCCTCGTCGCCGGCCTCTTCCTGTCGCGCACGATCGACAGGCCGTGGCGCGACTATCTCGACCGCAAAGTGCTGCACTTCGGCTATTTCTACGTGCTGTGGACGCTGATCCAAGGCGTCCCCAAGCTGGCCATCGCCCAAGGCGGCGATCCGGGCGCCGTGCTCTCCGGCCTCGCGCTCGCGATGGTCGAACCCTTCGGCACGTTGTGGTTCATCTATCTGCTGCCGATCTTCTTCATCGTCACCAAGCTGACGCGCCGTGCGCCGGTCGAAGCCGTGCTTTTCGTGGCGGCGATGCTGCAGATGGCGCGGATACACACGGGCTCGACGGTGATCGACGAATTCGCCGCGCGTTATGTCTATTTCTTCGCGGGCTACGCTTTCGCGCCGCAGATTTTCGCGCTTGCGGATCGCGCGCGCGCGCATGCCGCCGCGACGCTCGGCGCGCTGCTTGTCTGGGGCGTCGTGAACTGCCTTGCCGTGCGCTATGGCGTCGCCGCCCTGCCCGGCGTCTCTCTGGCGCTCGGCTTCGCCGGCGCCGCCGCCGTCGTCGCCTTCTCGGCGCTTCTCGCGCAAGCGAATATCGCAACCTTCCTGCGGTCCCTCGGCGCGCGTTCGATCGTCGTCTATCTCGCCTTCTTCCTGCCGATGGCGCTGTCGCGCGTCGCGCTCGTGCGGCTCGGGCTGATCGAGGACGGTGGACTCATTTCGCTGATCGTGACGGCGACCGCGATCGTCGTCCCGCTGGCGGTATATGCATGGACGCGAGAGACGCGGTTGCGCTTCCTGTTCGAGCGTCCAGCACTGTTCCGCTTGCCGCAAGAGAGGCGCGTGGCGCCGACGCCCGGCGAAAGGTTGCGATCGGCGCAGTCCTGACCAGCCGACGCGCCAAACGGGGCCGACGCAGGCGTGATCTGTTATAAGGCCGCTTTGCAGCGAGGCCCCCATGATCCGCGTCACCGATGCGATCGCGCTCGACGATTCCGAGATCGTGGAAGAGTTCTCGCGCGCCTCCGGCCCCGGCGGCCAGAATGTGCAAAAGGTCGAAACCGCCGTGCGTCTGCGTTTCGACGCGCGCGGCTCGCCCAATCTGCCCGAGCCCGTGAGGGCGCGGCTCGCGCGTCTCGCCGGCCGGCGCCTCACCAAGGACGGCGTGATCCTGATCGATGCGCGCCGCCACCGCACGCAGGAGCGCAACCGCGCCGACGCGCTGGAGCGTCTCTTGGAGCTGATCCGCGCCGCCGCGGCCCCGCCGCCGCCTCCCCGCAAGAAAACCAGGCCGACGCTCGGGTCGAAGCTCAGGCGGCTCGCGGGCAAGAAGCAGCGCGGCGAGGTGAAGGCGCAACGCGCCAAGCCGTCACATGATTTATGAGAATCGTAAATGAATGAAAATACGACATACGTAAAAGCTATTACGCTTCTCGACATGGCGCGATCGAGGAAATTGCGCCTCGTGACCGCCGAATCCTGCACCGGCGGACTCGTCGCGGCGGCGCTGACGGACATCCCCGGCTCCTCCGACGTGTTCGATCGGGGCTTCGTCACCTATTCCAACGCGGCCAAACACGACATGCTCGGCGTGCCGCCGCGTCTCATCGAGGCGCATGGCGCCGTGAGCGCGGAGGTTGCGCGGGCCATGGCGCTCGGCGCGCTCGAAATATCCCTCGGCGACATCGCCGTGGCGGTGACGGGCGTTGCGGGACCGGGCGGCGGCACGACTGAAAAGCCGGTTGGCCTCGTTCACTTCGCCTGCGCGCGGCGCGGAGGCGGCGTCGATCAGGTTGAGCGGCGCTTCGGCCCGCTCCCGCGCGCGGAAATCCGGGCCGCTTCCGTCGCCCAGGCGCTCGATATGATGGTCGCCGCCGCGGAGGCCCGCTAGAGCGCGCTGCGAAAAAGTGGAATCCGGTTTTTCGCGTAAAGCGCGCTCAAAATTTTTGGAATCGATCACGTTATCTGCATTTGGGCGATTCTGCCCAAATGCAGCGTGATCTAGCGGCCGCCGTAAATCTCGTCGGCGCGCTTGGCGAAGGAGTCCGAATATTTGTGAAAAGCCTTGTCGAACATCGCGCCCATCAGCATTCCGAGCGCCATATTCTTGAATTCATAGGCGATGAAGAAATCGACCACTGAACGCGGCTGGCCGCCCTGGCCGTCCGGCTCGTCGCGAAAGCTCCATCGATTGTCGAGTTTACGAAATGGACCCTCGACGCAGTCGACGCGGATTTCCAGCTTGTTGGAGTCGCAGGCGACGCGGCTCGTGTAGCGCTCGCAGATCGCCTTGAAGCCGATCTGCATGTCGGCGACCAGCATTTCGACGCCGGGTGCAATTTCCGTGCGGCGGCGGATGTGGACGGCTTCGCAGAGGGGCACGAATTTCGGGTAGGATTCGACGTCGCGCACCAGCGCGAACATCTCGGCGGCGCTGTGCGGCACATGGCGGCGATTGCGGAAGTTCTTCATGCCGCCATGCTTCTAGTTCATCTGTCAGGGCCGTTAAAGCCGGCGCCGGCTCTGGAGCCGAGCGGAACAATAGCGCGATGGAACGGTTGTATCGACGAACTCGCGCTGGCGCCCCGGTAGAGGGCTTTCTAGGGAGGAAACAATGGCCGACAAATCCAATTTCACCGCCGATGAATGGAAGAAGGTGCTTGAATCGCCGCTGCTCGCCGGCTTCGCCGTCAGCGCCGGCGATCCCAGCGGCTTCATCGGGACGTTGCAGGAGGGCCTTGCGAGCGCCAAGGCCCTGGCCACCGCCAAGGCCGATCCCGGCGCGGATTCGCTGATCAAGGCGGTCGTCGAGGATTTGCTGACTCCGGAAGGCCGCGCCGCCGCCCGTGACGGCGTGAAGAATATCGTGCATGGCGCCAAGTTGGAGGAGATCAAGGATCGCGCGCTCGATGAGCTGCGTCGCACCGCCACCATTCTCGACGCGAAAGCGCCCAATGACGCCAAGGCGTTCAAGAACTGGTTGAACCACATCGCGGATTTGGTGGCGGAAGCCGGAACGGAGGGCGGCTTCATGGGCTTTGGCGGGGTGAAGGTCACCGACGCAGAGCGCGCCACGCTCGCGGAGATTTCGACGGCGCTCGGCGCTTAAGCCTTGCGCCTCCCGTAAGGCAGGCGGCGCGGAACATGCGCCGCTCTTTCTTGCTTGGAGCCGGCGCGTTGCGCCGGCCACATTCAGGAGAGATTGCCGGAAACCTTGGCGAAAGTGCCGGACAGATTCGTGCCCAACGCCCGGATGCCGGCGATAATGGCGACCGCGATCAATGAAGCGATCAAGCCATATTCGATCGCCGTCGCGCCGGATTCGTCTCGAATGAATGATTTGATGAGCTTTTTCATGATGCGCATCCTTCCTTCGTCGACGGCGCGCTTGTTTTTCTTGAGAAATGCGGCGCCCGACTGAAAATACGAATTCGGCATATAACAAAATGGCTTATTTGAACGGTCCATTTTTATCTTTGAAACTCTCTCTCCGGCAATGATAAACATTCGTTTACGCAGTTTGTTAGAAGGCCCTTCTTACAAATCCAAATGAGAAACGCCGCATCTTGGCGACGCGGCGTTGCTCCATTCAGTAGTGTTTTGGCTCGGGCGCCTTACGACAGATTGCCCGAAACCTTCGCGAAAGTGCCCGAAAGATTGGTGCCCAGCGCCTTGACGCCGGCGATGATCGCGACGCCGATCAGAGAGGCGATAAGACCATATTCGATCGCGGTGGCGCCCGCTTCGTCGCGAATGAAGGTCTTGAAATGCTTGGTCATAGGCTGCTCCTCGTTTTCAGTTCGACTAGGCGGGCCACTTTCTGCGGGAGTAAGCCGCTCACCTGGGGGCAAACTAAGGGCGATGCCCGAAGCGCTGGTAAATGTAGACGCGCAATTGCAATCTAACTGCTGGACTTGTGCCGATCAGCACAACCATGATTGCTGAAGCGTTCACATGGCGGAAGGAATCAAACTGAAGGCGCGTAAAGGAAAGCGCCCCGCCGCCTAAGCGGATTCCCGTTGGGCGCGCGCCGTGCGCAGCTTGGCGAAATCGTCGCCCGCATGATGCGAGGAGCGCGTGAGCGGCGACGCCGCCACATAAGAGAAGCCTTTCGCATAGGCCAAAGTCTTATAGGAGTCGAACTCCTCCGGCGTGACGAAGCGGGCGATCGGATGGTGCTTGCGCGTCGGCTGCAGATATTGGCCGATCGTGATGAAATCGACCTCGGCCGAACGCATGTCGTCCATCACCTGCATCACCTCGATCCGGCTTTCGCCTAGGCCGACCATGATCCCCGATTTAGTGAAAAGGGCGGGGTTCAATTCCTTGGCGCGCTGGAGAAGGCGCAGCGAATGGAAGTAACGGGCCCCCGGACGGACCGTCACATAGAGGGAGGGCACGGTCTCCAAATTGTGGTTGAAGACATCGGGGCCCGCCTCGACGACGCGCTCCAGCGCCCCTGGCTTGCGCAGAAAGTCCGGCGTCAGAACTTCGATGGTAGTGGCTGGGCAGGTCGAGCGGATCGCCGCGATTGTCTGCGCGAAATGGGCTGCGCCGCCGTCATCGAGGTCGTCGCGATCGACGGAGGTCACGACCACATGCGACAAGCCCAGCGCTTGGGTGGCTTCCGCCACCCTGCCCGGCTCGGTTGGATCGAGCGGCGCGGGCAAGCCCGTGGCGACATTGCAGAAGGCGCAAGCGCGCGTGCAGACCTCCCCCATGATCATGAAGGTGGCGTGCTTTTTCTCCCAGCATTCGCCGATGTTGGGACAGGCCGCCTCCTGGCAGACCGTCGCGAGGCCCGATTGCTTCAGCAGCCCCCTCGTCTCCGCCCACGCCGCGGACCCCGGCGCCTTGACGCGTATCCATGGCGGTTTGCGCAGGACCGGCGCGTCCGGACGCCCGGCCTTCTCAGGATGGCGTAACGCGCCAATTCCCGTTTTCCTGCGCGGGTCGTCATTTAGAAGATCGAGCACGGTCAAAGGCGGGCGGCCTCCTCCGCGTTCAACCTAAGCGCTTCAATGTCTGACGGCAATATCGGGACCCGGCCCGCGCGCATCATGGAAGAAGCGCCAGCCGGCGCAGGCGAGGATCGCGCCGGCCGCGCCGGCGAGAAGCAGCACGCTGGCGCAGCGCTCGCCCGCTCCCGCCCTGAAGGCGGCTTCCGCGGCGAACCATGCGCCTGTGACCCCGACCAGCGCCAAAGCGCCTGCTCGCGAGTCGAGGTGTGAAAGTTTCGTGGCGCACCAGCCGATGAGCCCGCCAATGAAGAGCAGAGCCAGGAACTGCGTGTTGGGAGCGCCAATGATTTCAGCTGTAGCGAAAAGCGTGGCGTCCATTCTTGCCTCCGGCGAGTGAGGGAACCTTCGAACCAACGCTTACGCGGCGTTAACGGCTTCGACCTGTGGTTTGTTCCATCCAGGGCAGGAAAAACGTCAGCGACTGTTTGCGGTTAGAGCAACCTTGGCTACCCCGCTCTGCGCGGAGTGTGAGACGCCGGCCTATTGCGGCTTTTGCGCCCTTCTCGACCGCCAATTATAAGTAGCATAAAAGCACAAAGTCATTAGATATCAATATAATATAGATTAAAGTTATAGTTTAAATTTAAGTTTGTTCACAGATATTCAACGTCCAATACGCCCGGAATTGCGCGCAGCGCCCCGGCCACCTCCGCCGTCACCGGATAGCCGCCGGGCAAGCGAATTTCGATCTCCTCCTGGCCCGCCGGGCGCTTCAACAGGAGTGAGACTTCCCCCTCGCCCTTTCCGGCCAGCCTGCTTTTGATCCGGTCGAGAGGGCCGTCATCCCCGACGACGACGCGCAGGCCTTTCTGGGCGCGCGCCGCGGCTGCCGCGAGAGGCTCGACCGTGACGATCCGCGCGCGCACATCTTCGCCTTCCACCGCCGCCGACAATGTGACGAGAACCGCGGATCCCTTCTCCAGCAGGTCTCGATACTGCGTTAGGCCCTCCTGAAACAGGATGGCCTCATACTGCCCGCTTACGTCGGACAGCTGCACGATGCCCATCTTGGAGCCGGATTTCGTGCGTTTTTCGGCTCGGTCGAGCACCACGGCCGCAAGTTTCCCGTGGGTCGCGCCGCGCTTGACCGAGGCGGCGAACTCTGCCCAGCGCGTCACGCGCAGCTTGGGCAGCAGACCGGCATAGGCGTCGAGGGGGTGGCCCGAGAGAAAGAAACCCGCCGCCTCATATTCCCTGCGCAGCACTTCGGCCGCAGGCCACGGCGGCGTTTTGGGAATGGCCAGGTCGTCGGCTTCCGCTTCGCCAAAAAGCGCGTTCTGGCCGGCCTTGCGGTCTTCCGCATGCCGGTTGGCCGAGGCCAGAATCGCCTCGATCGCCGCGAAAGCGCGCGCGCGATTGGGCTCCAGCTCGTCGAAGGCGCCGCAGGCCGCGAGATTTTCGAGCGTCTTCTTGTTCACCTCGCGCGGATTGAGCCGCCGCGCGAAATCGGAAAGGCTGGAGAAGGGCCGTTTCTCCCGCGACTTCACGAGCGACTCCGCTTGGCCCTCCCCGACGCCCTTGATCGCGGAGAGCGCGTAGCGGATCGCCAGTTTGCCGTCTGCGCCGACCGCCGAGTCCTGCACGGCGACGTCGAAATCGACGCCGGAACGCCCGATCGACGGCGGTTCGACCGCTATGCCCATCCGCCTTGCTTCGTCGCGGAACTCCGCGAGCTTATCGGTCTGGCTCTTGTCGAAAGTCATTGAGGCGGCGAGGAATTCCGCCGGATAATGGGCTTTCAGATAGGCGGTCTGATAAGTGATGAACGCGTAGGGCGCCGAATGTGATTTGTTGAAGCCATATTCGGCGAATTTGGCGCAGGCGTCGAAAATCGCGTCGGCGGTGGATTTGGCGATGCCATGTTCCGTCGCGCCAGAGACGAAGCGTTCGCGCTGGGCGTCCATCTCCGCCTTGATCTTCTTGCCCATGGCGCGGCGCAGAATATCCGCCTGCCCTAGACTGTAACCGGAAAGATCCTTGGCGATCTGCTGCACCTGCTCCTGATAGGTGATGACGCCGAAGGTCTCCTTCAGGATGGGTTCGAGCTCTGGATGGTCGTATTCGATCGGCTCGTCGCCGAGCTTGCGCGCGCAATAGGTCGGGATATTGGCCATGGGGCCGGGCCGATAGAGCGCGACAAGGGCGATGAGGTCTTCGAAACGATCCGGGCGCATATCGACAAGCGCCTTCTTCATGCCCGCGCTTTCCACCTGGAACAGGCCGACCGTCTCGCCACGCCGCAGCAATTCGAAAGTCGGCTCGTCGTCGAGCGGGATGGCCGTCGGATTGAGAGAAATTCCCCGCTTTTCGAGCAGCGAGACGCAGGTCGAGATGACGGTCAGCGTCTTGAGCCCGAGAAAGTCGAATTTGACGAGCCCTGCCGGCTCCACCCATTTCATATTGAACTGGGTCGCGGGCATGTCGGATTTAGGGTCGCGATAGAGCGGCGTCACCTCATGGAGCGGGCGGTCGCCGATGACGACGCCGGCGGCATGGGTCGAGGCGTTGGAGTAGAGCCCTTCCAGCGATCCGGCGATCTTGAAAAGGCGCTTCACCCGCTCGTCCTCCTCGACGGCCTCGCGCAATTTCAGTTCGCCCGCCAGCGCCTCGGCGAGCGTCACTGGCTTCGCCGGATTTTGGGGGACGAGCTTGGCGAGCTTGTCCACCTGTCCGAGCGGCATTTCGAGCACGCGGCCGACGCTGCGCAGAACCCCGCGCGCAAGAAAGGAGCCGAAGGTGATGATCTGCGCGACGCGATCCGGCCCGTAGCGCGCGCGCACATAGTCGATCACCTCGCCGCGCCGGGACTGGCAGAAATCCACGTCGAAATCCGGCATGGAGGTACGTTCGGGATTGAGAAAACGCTCGAAGAAAAGGCCGAAACGGATGGGATCGAGGTCGGTGATGGTGAGGGAATAGGCGACGAGCGAGCCCGCGCCCGAGCCGCGCCCCGGCCCCACCGGAATCCCCTTGGATTTCGCGAATTTGATGAAATCCGCGACGATGAGGAAGTAGCCGGGGAAGCGCATCTTCTCGATGACCGACAGCTCGAATTCGAGCCGCGCCGCATATTC
>CAZCJY010000007.1:24699-25863 GCA_964498975.1 uncultured Methylocystis sp. | reverse complement strand
CGCCACGGCTTCACGTCGCCGAGCGCGGGAATGGCGGCGAGCGTCACGCCCCAATCGGAAACGATGTCGATATGGTTCATCGCGCCGCGGAAGCCATGCGCCTCGTCGAAGCGCACGAGACCGTCGGCCAGCGCCTTTCGCGTCAGCGCCTGCATCTTGGGGTCGAGCGTCGTGCGCACCGACATGCCGCCCTCATAGAGCTTTTTCTCGCTGTATTGCTCGAGCAGCTGGCGGCGCACTTCCTCGGCGAAATAGCCGGCGACATATGTGTTGGGCGAGAGCACGCGTGGATTGACGCCAAGCGGTTCGGCCTTCGCCTTCGCGCCTTCGTCCGCGGTCACATAGCCGTCGGCGATGAGGCGGTCGATGACGTAGTTGCGGCGCTCGATGGCGCGCTCGCGATTCTGGAACGGATGATAGTTGCTCGGCGCCTTGGGCAGGGCGGCGAGATAGGCGGCCTCGGCCAGCGTCAGCTCATTGACGGATTTATTGAAATAGTTGAGCGCCGCGGCCGCGACGCCATAGTTGCCGAGGCCGAGGTAAATCTCGTTGAGATAGAGTTCGAGAATCTTGTCCTTGGGATAGGCCGCCTCGATGCGAAAGGCGACGAGCGCTTCGCGGATCTTGCGGTCGACTGAGCGTTCATTGCCGACGAGAAAGTTCTTGGCGACCTGCTGGGTGATCGTCGAGGCGCCCTGCACATGGCGTCCGCCTTGCGCGAGCACGGTCACGGCGCGCATCACGCCTTCGGGATCGATGCCGTTGTGGTTGTAGAAATTCTTGTCTTCCGCCGAGATGAAGGCCTGTTTGACGAGCTGCGGAATGGCCGAACTCGGGAGGAACAGGCGCCGTTCATGGGAATATTCGGCCAGGATCGAGCCGTCGCCGGCGTGCAGGCGCGTCGTCACCGGCGGTTCGTAGTCGCGCAACTGCGCCGTGTCGGGCAAGTCTTTCGAATAATAATAGATCAGTCCGGCGGCGGCGACGCTGACGATCAGAAAGACGATCGCGCCGGTCGCGAAGACGAAGCCCAAGAATCTTGCGAGCAGTCGCATGAAATTCACCCTTGAAGCGGCCGGCGACGCTGGGCCGGCCCTGTTGGTTTTTATCGCCGGCCTCGCCCGGTCGCTTTCGGGGATATGGTCGGCCGAACGTGCGCCGCAT
>CAZCJY010000007.1:20229-24689 GCA_964498975.1 uncultured Methylocystis sp. | reverse complement strand
GCGCCCGTCAATCCAGCGTCAAGGCGGGTGTTGGCGCGATTGTCTTTAGCGGCGCTTCGCCGTTCGGTCCTGCGCGAACGCGGAAATTGTCGCGACAGGAAGGAAACTTAGCGATCGCCTGCAAGCGCCGCCCCGTTTCGTCTCAACTTTCGTTTAGCGCGGCGACGCTATCGCGACAGCGCGCCTAGCGCCTTCATTTGCCGTTCTTTTGTGTTTTATTGTGGGCGCGCGGCGGGAGACGGCGCGCCATGCGGCGCCCGCGCCTCGCGGTTTCTCGCAGTGAAGAAGGCGTCGATCGCCTCGGCGGTTTTCTGCGCGGCGCGTTCGCGCCAGTCGCGCGAGGTGAGCCGCGCAAGGTCCTTCTCGCTGGAGAGATAGCCGAGCTCCAGCAGCACGGACGGCACGTCATAGGCCTTGAGCACAACGAAGCCCGCGGCGCGGCTCGGATTTTTGTTGAGGCTGCCGGCCTCTTTCCAGAAGGCGATGAGGGATTGCGAAAACTGGCGGCTGTAAGCGCGGGTCTCGCGCCGCGTCAGTTCGAAAAGAATGTCGCCGACTTCCTCGGCCTCCGCCTTGCTCTCAAGCCCGGCGGCCTGATCGGCGAGGTTCTCCTTCTCGGCGATGCGCGCCGCCTCCGCGTCGGAAGCCTGAGCGGAAACAGTATAGACGGTCGCGCCTTCGACATGCGGCTCGGCAAGCGTGTCGGCGTGAATCGAAAGGAACAGCGACGCATTGTTTTCGCGGGCGATTCTCACCCGCTCGGCGAGCGGCAGAAACACGTCCTGCGTGCGGGTGAGCACGACGCGCAGGCGTCCCGCCGCTTCGATCTTCTCCTGGAGCGCGCGGGCGAAATCGAAGACGATGGTCTTTTCCTGCTCGCCATGCTTGCCGGTCGCGCCCATGTCAACGCCGCCGTGGCCGGGGTCGATCACCAGCACCGGCTTATCCGTGATGGACTTCACGGGGGCTGGTTGCGCCGGCTTTCCCGGCTCCGCCGCTGCGACGCGGGCGTAGTCGGCCGCCGCGGCGGCGAAGCGGGCGGCGTCGGTCGGCGCGAGCTCAACGACAAGGCGCGCGCCGCCTTGGGCGGCTTCGCTCCCGGCCTTGAGAATTTTGGCGGGAGCGGCGAGATCGATCACGACGCGCGCGCGGCCCGGCGCAAAAAGGCCGTAGCGGAAGGATTTTATTATCTTATCTCCCGGAGCCCGGCCAGCGTTCGGGTCCATCCGAAAAACGACCTCCGGCAAATCGACGATGATGCGCGGGGGATTGGCGACCGGATGCGCCGTAGCGGGCGCTGGTCCTGTCAACTCTAAAATCAGGCGGGCGCGGTCGGGCAGGGTCTCGACGCGGGCGCTGAGCGCCGCAACCTCCCCGGGCGGCTCGCCGGCCGCGCCCGGCGCGGGGAAGCAGGCGAGCGCCGCGAACAGCGCCCAAATGATTGGAGACGCTATAATTTTTTGCCCTTGTCGGCTCCATATCCGCCCCATCAGGATCTAGTCTCCGAACTTCGATTCACTTGTCGCGGCGGGCGCAAGGATTTTGTAAGTTTGTAAGAATGTCCGTTAACGCATCGTTAGCCTGTCTTGAAGCCATCCGCTACCGAGACCGTCCTTTCACAAAAAATTTGGTGAATAGTCGCGGCGGCGCTTGCGCGGCCGGGCGCCGGCCGATATTAAGATAGGCGTGCTGCGGAACTCTCCTGGCGCGGTGATAGCCGTGCGAGCGGCCGCGAAAATCGAGCCAGCGGATTTCCGGAACAGTTGACATCTTTCGTCGCGCCGCCTCGCGCAGGCCGCGACGTTTATCGCCGCCCTCGGGCGTCGCGAAAGGTTTTTTGACGATCTCATGGCCAGGACCATGATAGGCGCAAAGGCGAGGGTTCACTCCGCGCGGTTCATCCACGCGGCGCAGCTTCGCCTTGATCGCGTCCTGGCTCTCTGGCGTCGTCTCGGTCGTCATCTCCTAAGGACGAGCGGCGAGACGCCGCATCGTCTCGGTGATCTGTTCGCCGGCCTTCATGCCGGCCGGCGTGTTCGAGGCCTTCGGCCTTTCTCCTCTTCTCCGACAGCAAGCGTTTGCGCCGTCAGGCTGCGCCGAATTGCGGTCGCCGCGTCCCCGCAGGGACTGCGGTCCGCGCCGCCGGCCATTGCGCGCGCAACGCGACAAAGAGTCTCCCATGGCCAACAAAATGCTCATCGACGCCTCCCACCCGGAGGAAACCCGCGTAGTGGTGCTGCGCGGTAACCGCGTCCAGGAATTCGACTTCGAGGCCGCCGATAAGAAACCGCTTCGCGGCAATATTTATCTTGCGAAAGTGACGCGGGTCGAACCCTCGCTCCAGGCCGCTTTCGTCGATTACGGCGGCAATCGTCACGGTTTTCTGGCTTTCGCCGAAATCCACCCCGACTATTACCAAATCCCCGTCGCCGACCGGCAGGCGCTGCTCGAGGAAGAGAGCCGCGCCCATCAACAGGCCGAGGAGGAAGAGCACCGTCCGCATGGTCGCGGGCGCCGTTCGCGCCGCCGCCAGCATGAGGGCGCGGAGAAGCGCGCGAGCGCCGATGAGGCCGTGACCAGCGAGCCGATGGAGTTCGAGCCTGAAGCCCCGATCGTCGAGGATCAGGCCGAAACGGGCTTCGCGGATACGGATGAGGGCGCTGTCGAACGCGCCGAGGCGCCGGCCGCCGAAGCCGCGCCGAGCGCGTCGCCCGAGGCGCTTGAAGCCGTTGCGGAACCTGAGGCCGCCGCCGAGCCGACAATGGTCGAAGCCGAAGGCGCGATGGAGGCGAGCGCGCCGGAAGAGGCAGAAGCGCTGGAGCATCAGCCCATCTCCGTCGATCCCGCCGGCTTCGGCCTGGTCGAGACCGGCGAGGCCGAGGAGTTCAGCGCCGAGACGCCGGAACCCGACCATGAATCGAAAGCGCGCCGCCAGGACGAGCGCGATGAGGCGCGCGAGCGCGCCCGGGAAGAGTCCGACGAGGAGGCCGTCGAGGCCAAGGCGCGCCACGAGCGCCCCGCCGACGAAGAACAAGACGATGACGAGCGCGACGAGGAGGAAGACCACGTCGAGCATATCGGCGGCGACGCCATGGACGAAGCGCCCTATCGCGCGCAACGCCCGCGCCGCCAATATAAGATTCAGGAAGTCATCAAGCGGCGCCAAGTCCTGCTCGTGCAGGTCGTTAAGGAAGAGCGCGGCAACAAGGGCGCGGCGCTCACCACCTATCTCTCGCTCGCCGGCCGCTATTCGGTGCTGATGCCCAACACCGCGCGCGGCGGCGGCATCTCCCGCAAGATCACCGATGGCGCCGATCGCAAGCGCTTGAAGGAGATCGTCCATGATCTCGAAGTGCCGGAAGGGATGGGCGTCATTCTGCGCACCGCCGGCGCAACCCGCACCAAGCAGGAGGTCAAGCGCGACTTCGAATATCTGCTGCGCCTATGGGAGAGCGTGCGCGAATTGACGCTGCGCTCCTCGGCGCCGACCCTCGTCTATGAGGAAGGGTCGCTCATCAAGCGCGCCATCCGCGACCTTTACGGGCGCGACGTGGAGGAAGTCGTCGTCGCCGGCGAGGACGCCTATCGCGAGGCGAAAGACTTCATGCGCATGCTCATGCCGAGCCATGCGAAGAACGTGCGCCAGCACCGCGAAGCCTTTCCGATCTTCGCTGAAAGCGGCGTCGAGGCGCAGCTCGACGCGATGTTCTCCAATCACGTCACGCTGAAATCGGGCGGCTATCTCGTCATCAATCAGACCGAAGCGCTGGTCGCGATCGACGTGAACTCGGGGCGCTCGACGCGCGAGCACAATATCGAAGATACCGCGCTGCGCACCAATCTCGAGGCGGCGGACGAAGTCGCGCGCCAACTGCGGCTGCGCGATCTTGCCGGGCTGATCGTCGTCGATTTCATCGACATGGAGGAGAGCCGCAATAATCGCGCCGTCGAGCGGCGCCTAAAAGACGCCCTGAAGAACGACCGCGCCCGCATTCAGGTTGGCCGCATCTCGCATTTCGGCCTCCTGGAAATGTCGCGCCAGCGCATTCGCGCCGGCGTCGTCGAAGGCTCGACCGTGCCATGCGCCCATTGCGCGGGCGCCGGCCATGTGCGCTCCACCGCGTCAATCGCGCTGCATGTGCTGCGCGTGCTGGAGGAGGCGCTGGTGAAGAGCTCGGCGCATGACGTGACCTTGCGCACGCGCGCGGTGGTGGCGCTCTACATCCTGAACCAGAAGCGTTCGCATCTGCAGGAGCTGGAGCGTCGTTTCGGCGTTCACATCACCGTGGCGGCCGACGATTCGCTTACCGGCGCGACCTATCACGCGCTGGAGCGCGGCGAACTGGCGTCCGGCGCGCGCGTCTCGCCGCGCAATGCGCCGCTGCGCGTCGACTCGGTGCGCGCCGAGCCTTTCGACGAAGAGACGATTGAGGAAGAGATCGCGGCCGATGTCGTAGACG
>CAZCJY010000007.1:12996-20219 GCA_964498975.1 uncultured Methylocystis sp. | reverse complement strand
GTCGACGAGGCCGCCGAGGACGAGAGCGTTCCTGCGCGCGCCGAACAGCGTCGCGAGGAACGCGGCGGCCGGCCGCGCTTTGGGACGGAAGAAGGCGATGAGGGCGCTGCGCGCGGGCGTCGTCGCCGGCGTCGTCGCGGTCGTGGCGGCGGCCACGGCGGCGAGCAATTGGCGCCGGGCACCGAACAGCCGTCGGACGAGGGCCTGGCTTTCATGGCGGCGATCGAGGGCGCGCCCGCGCCCGCAGAGGGACGACCCGAACGTCAGGGCCGCGGCGGCCGCAGGCATGAGCGAGGGGCTGAACGCGCGCCCGATCGCGGACCCGGCCGC
Source organism: uncultured Methylocystis sp. (assembly GCA_964498975.1). Taxonomy (GTDB): domain Bacteria; phylum Pseudomonadota; class Alphaproteobacteria; order Rhizobiales; family Beijerinckiaceae; genus Methylocystis. The sequence continues at coordinate 19,889 of CAZCJY010000007.1, read as the reverse complement.
TGGCGGCGCTCCGCGCCGCTCCCGGATGAATTCCGCGATCCTTCCGCCGTCTTCCCGCTCGATGAAGGCGAAACGGAAATGGAGGCCTTTGTCTCGCCGCGCGAAGCGCATATGCCGGACTTCCCGCCCGAGCCGATGAACGGCGCCGAGCGCGCGCCCGCGACCGGAGCGTCTTCCGCCGAGCCGGCCGCCGAAGCGATCGTCCCGGTCGAGACGGCGGCGCCCGAACCCGCCGCGCCCGCACCTCAACCGATCGTCCCGCGCAAACCGACGGAAGTCGTCATCACCGAGGCCGATCCAGATCGTCCCAAGAAGGGCGGCTGGTGGCAGCGCGTGCGCACGCCTTTCGGCGGGTAGAGCGCTTATCGACCGTGTGAATCATGCGGTCGATCGGAAAACGCTCCAGATTAGAGCTTGCTTGAAGCGCCGAGCCAGGCTTCCAGCCGCATCACGCCCTCGGCGACGTCGGCCTCCGCGCCCGCATAGGATAGGCGCAGCGTCCGTGCGCCGCGGCGCGGGTCGAAGTCGAGGCCCGGCGTCGCGGCGACGCCAGCCTCATGCAGCATGCGCCGACAGAACGCCATCGAATCATCGGTGAAACGCGAGATGTCGGCGTAGATGTAGAAAGCGCCGTCGGGCGGGGCGAAGTCCTTAAGGCCCATCTTGGGGAGGCGCTCGACCAGCAGAGCGCGGTTTCGCGCATAGGCGGCGCGGTTCGCCTCCAGTTCGTCGCCCGCGTCGAAGGCGGCGAGCGCCGCCGCCTGCGAGAGCGTCGGCGCGCAGATCGCGAGCGATTGCTGCAGACGCTCCAACGGGCGCATCAATTCCTGTGGCGCGACGAGCCAGCCGAGTCGCCAGCCTGTCATGGCGTAATATTTCGAGAAGGAATTGACGACGATGGCGCGGTTCGAATGGCGCAACGCCGTTTGCGCCGGCGCCGCATATTCGAGCCCATGATAGATTTCATCGGAGACGCAAACGATCCCAGCGTCATCGCAAAAGGCGCAGATGCGCGCCAACTCCTCGGCTTCGATCATTGCGCCGGTAGGATTGGCGGGACTCATCAACAGCGCGCCGTCGAGCTTCTTGTCGCGATGCGTCGCCTCAAACATCGTCGCAGTGGGCGCAAAGCGCGTCTCCGGGCCGACGTCGAACACGACCGCCTCAAGCCCCAGCGCGGAGAGAATATTGGCGTAGGCCGGATAGCCGGGCGCAGTGACGGCGATGCGCGCGCCGGCGTCGAACGCGGCCAGAAAAGCGAGCAAGAAGCCGCCCGAAGAGCCCGTCGTCACGATGACGCGCTCTTGCGAAACATCGACGCCATACCTCTCGCTGTAGTGACGTGCGATGCGCGTGCGCAGCTTCGCCTCGCCGAGCGCCTCGCCATAGCCGATGACGCCCTGACGCAGCGCAGCGGCCGCGGCGTCGCGAACGAGCCGCGGCGCCGGCGCGCCCGGTTCGCCGAGCTCCAAGTGAATGATGCGCCGTCCCGCGCGCTCAAGCGCTTTCGCCTCGCGCAGCGCATCCATCGCCATGAAGGGCGCAACCGCTGAGCGGAGAGAGGGCCGCAAGGGCGAGGTCATGCGCCTTTTCCTTATTTTGCAAAATCATGTCGCGGCGGCGCGCGACACTCTATCTTTAGTTCAGCCGTTGCGACGCGAGAAGCGAGAGGGCGCCAATGTATGAGATGGGCACGGTCGAACTTATCCAGCGCCTGTCCATCGCGCTGGCGATCGGCCTGCTCATTGGCCTCGAACGCGGTTGGCGGGCGCGCGACGAAGCGGAGGGCGAACGCGCCGCCGGCTTGCGCACGCATGGCCTCGCCGCGCTGCTCGGCGGCGTCTGGGCCGCTATCGTCCAGCCTTACGGCGGCGTCGGCGTCATCGCGCTCGCGATCGCCTTCGTCTTCGTCGGCGCGCTGATCGGCGTCTACCGGTTTCGCGAGAACGTGCACGACAACACATTCGGCGCGACGACGGTCGTCGCCGTATCGCTCGCCTTCGCCCTAGGCGCTTTCGCGGTGATCGGCGACACGCAGGCGGCGGCGGCCGGCGCCGTCGCGACGACGGTGATTCTCGCGCTCAAATCCTTTCTGCATGGCGTCGTGAAGCGCATGACCTGGGACGAGCTGCGCTCCGGCCTGGCGCTGCTCACGATGAGCTTCATTCTGCTTCCAGTCCTGCCGAACCGGGCGATAGACCCATGGAGCGCGATCAATCCGTTTGAACTGTGGTTCATGACGGTGCTGATCGGCGTGATCTCCTTCGCCGGTTACGTCGCCGTCAAACTTGTCGGCTATCGCCGCGGCGTCGCGGTGGCCGGCATGGCCGGCGGGCTCGCCTCCTCCACCGCCGCGACGGCGGCGATGTCGCGGCTGGCGCGCGAGCATCCCGAACAGGTCGGCGTGTCGGCGGCGGGCGCAATCTTCGCGAACGCCGTCATGGCCCCGCGCGTCCTCGCCATCGTCGCCTTGATCAACCCTACGCTGGCCTTGCGGCTTGCCGCGCCGCTCGTCGCGGCCGCCGTCGTTTTCGCGCTCGCCGGCATGATCCTGTTGCGGCGGAGCGGCAACGAGCGGCCCGAAGAATCGCGCAGCCTTGCGCTCGGCAATCCGCTCGATCTCATCTCGGTGCTGCAATTTGGCGCTCTGCTCGCGGGGGTGATGATTCTTTCCCGCATCGCGACCTATTTCGCCGGCAGCGCCGGCGCCCTCGCGCTGGCGGCGATTTCGGGCGTCGCGGACGTGGACGCCATCGCGCTGACCATGGCGCGACTCGGCGTCGCTGAAATTGGCGCCAACGCCGCCGCGGCGGCGGTTCTGCTGGCGTTTCTTTCCAACACCGCCGCGAAAACGGTCATGGGGTGGGTTATTGGCGGCGCCGGAATGGGCGGTCGGCTGGCCGCCGCTTCGGCCTTGGCGGTCTTGGCGGCCGCCCTGGCGTGGCGGCTGACGCCCCTGTTCGGTTCATAGTCGGCGCGCGTCGAGCGCGACCGTCAAATGTGTCAGACCGCGGCCGCGATCCAGCGGGACAATTCGCCCTTGGGCGCGGCGCCGACCTTTTGCGCGGCGGCCTTGCCGTCCTTGAAGAGAATCAGCGTCGGGATGGAGCGGATGCCGAGCTTGCTGGCCACGGCGGGATTCTCGTCAATATTGAGCTTGACGACCTTGACCTTGCCCTTCATCTCGGCGGCGATTTCTTCGAGCGCCGGCGCGATCATGCGGCAAGGGCCGCACCACTCCGCCCAAAAATCGACGACCACCGGCTCGGCGGACTTCAGCACTTGCTCCTCGAAAGTGGCGTCGGTGATTTTTTGCGTGGACATGGGTAGCCTTTCTTTCGGGCGTTCGGGCGTGCGCGGAAGGTAGGAAGCGCGTCCCCGCCCGTCAAGGCGGCGGCTCGATGGATCCTGTGTCGGTTAACTGAACGCCCGCTTGCCAACGCTTCCTAAAAACACAAAGAGCGGGGATGGCGGCTCGCCTCTCCCCACTCTTTGGTACCCCGTCCTTTACCGAATTGAACGCCTAGTTCCGAAGTCTTAAGTCGCTCCGATAACCTGTCCGCCCTGGCTCGTTTTTCGAACCTCTGGCGAACCGCGTTCCGTTCGGCGTCCTCCCCGACTTGGACCGTAGCTGGGCCTAATTCCTGCGACGCATTCGACGCTTAGGCTTTACCCAACCAACCTGGCGAGCGGACACTATGATAAAATGAACGGGCTGTCACTCAAAAATGTGCAGTCTGTCGAAATTTAAAGTCGTGGCGCCGTCGATTTGAGCATGCCCTGCGCCGCTGCGCCAAAATGGCGCAAACGGAGCGCGCGGGGACGCAAGATCACAATGGGATGTTGTCGTGCTTCTTCCAGGGGTTCTCCAGCTCCTTGTTGCGAAGAAGAGCGAGCGCGCGCGCGATTCGCTTACGCGTTCCGTGGGGCATGATGACTTCGTCGATATAGCCGCGCTCGGCGGCGACGAAAGGCGACAGGAAACGGTCCTCATATTCCTTGGTGCGCAGCGCGATCTTCTCCGGATCGCTCATGTCGGCGCGGAAGATGATTTCGACCGCGCCCTTGGCGCCCATCACGGCGATCTGCGCCGAGGGCCAGGCGTAGTTCATGTCGCCGCGCAAATGTTTTGACGACATGACGTCATAGGCGCCGCCGAAAGCCTTGCGGGTGATGAGCGTAACTTTCGGAACCGTCGCCTCGGCATAGGCGAACAAGAGCTTTGCGCCATGCTTGATGAGGCCGCCATATTCCTGCGCGGTGCCCGGCAGGAAGCCCGGCACGTCGACGAAGGTGACGATCGGAATGTTGAAGCAGTCGCAAAAGCGCACGAAGCGCGCGGCCTTCTTCGAGGCGTCGATGTCGAGCACGCCCGCGAGAACCATGGGCTGATTGGCGACGAAGCCGACGGTGCGGCCTTCGATGCGCCCGAAGCCGACGACGATGTTCTTGGCGTGAGATTCCTGAATCTCGAAGAAGTCGCCCTCGTCGACGACCTTATGGATCAGCTCCTTGATGTCGTAAGGCTTGTTGGGATTGTCGGGGATCAGCGTGTCGAGCGAATTGTCGAAACGATCGACGTCGTCGAAGGCCGGCCACTCCGGCGGCTCCTCCGTATTGGAGGAGGGCAGGAAGTCGATGAGGCGGCGCATCTGCAACAACGCCTCGACGTCATTGTCATAGGCGCGGTCGGCGATCGAGCTTTTCGTCGTATGCACCGAGGCGCCGCCGAGCTCCTCCGCCGTGACCGTCTCATTCGTGACCGTCTTCACCACGTCGGGGCCGGTGACGAACATATAGCTCGTGTCGCGCACCATGAAGATGAAGTCGGTCATCGCCGGCGAATAGACGTCGCCGCCGGCGCAGGGCCCCATGATCACGGAAATCTGCGGAATGACGCCGGAGGCGAGCACATTGCGCTGGAAGACTTCGCCATAGCCGCCCAGCGCCGCGACGCCTTCTTGAATGCGCGCGCCGCCGGCGTCGAAAAGGCCGATGATCGGCGCGCGGTTCTTCAGCGCCATGTCCTGCAGCTTGGTGATCTTCTGCGCATGCGTCTCGGAGAGCGAGCCGCCGAAGACGGTGAAATCCTTGGCGAAGACGAAGACGGCGCGGCCGTTGACCGTGCCCCAGCCGGTGACGACCCCGTCGCCGGAAATCTTCTCGCCCTGGTCCATGCCGAAATCGGTGCAGCGATGGGCGACGAACATGTCGAATTCTTCGAAGGATCCGTGATCGAGCAGCAGTTCGATGCGTTCGCGCGCCGTGAGCTTGCCGCGGGCGTGCTGCGCCTCGATGCGCTTATGTCCGCCGCCCAGCCGCGCGGACGCGCGCCGCTGTTCGAGCCCGTCGAGAATATGTTTCATGTCAGCCCTTCATTAATTCCTGCGCGCTCACAGCTTGCGCGATCCAAGCCGCCAGCGCGCGATATCGGCGCCGGTCAGCATGTAAAGCTGATCGGGCGAGGTGCGCTCGGCGAGATTGACGAGGTCGGTGCTCACGCCCATCGTGCTGGCGTAGCGCGCGAGCATCGCGCGCATGCCGCCGTCGTCGTAATTGCGCTCGCGCACCAGCCCGCCCTCGGAAAAATCGAAGCTCGTCGAATAGTTGAACATGCGATGGACGCCGACGCGGCTTTGCGCGGGGATGACGCGCCGCTTGCCGCCCATCAGCGCATAGACGCAGGCCGAGTAGCAGCGGCCCGAGACCAGCGACATGTTCTGCACCGACAGATCCGCCGCGGGTCGTGCGACGATCACCGCCATGCCGAGCCGGCGGATCGCCTGGCCGAGCTCCATGGAGGCGACGACTTTGCCGCCGGGCGAGTCGAGCAGCACGATGCCATGCAAATTGCCGCCGCCTACGTTCTCGCGCACGAAGGCGAGGAATGCGTCCGGCGTCGCTTCGCCGATCTCGCCCTGCGCGGCGATCACTTGCGGGCAGCGGGCGCCGCAGCCGCCCGAATTCAGTCCGATGACGCGAAAATTCATCTCTTCGGCGCGCGCGGCGCCGGCGGCGGCGAGGGACAGGACGAGGGCGATGGTTTTGATCAGTCTCATCCCGTTTGCCTTCTCCGTCCCGACGCGTTTGCGATGAACAAGCCTAAAGCGAATTCATGAAAGTTGAAAACATGAATTGCCCTGCAGCGCAGCCGGCCGCGCCTCGCCGCCATTCGCCAATGGTGGGCGGTGACGGGCTCGAACCGCCGACCCTCTCGGTGTAAACGAGATGCTCTACCAGCTGAGCTAACCGCCCGCGCCGGCCGGAATGCGGCCGCGACAGGGTTTTAGAGAGGGCTTGGGCGGGACGCAAGCGCGCAAAAAAGCTACGGCCGCCGGAGGGCTCCGACGGCCGTCATACGACCTTGCGATGGAACGCGCACGACCCCTAGTTGCACGCCCGCCGATCGGGCGGCGCGCCTGGCGCCACTTCCTTATCGTCACTTGGCCTTGTTGAGTGCGGTCTTCAGCGTCGCGCCGGGCTTGAAGCGGGCGCTTTTCGAAGCGGGAATCTTGATTTCTTCGCCCGTCGCCGGATTGCGGCCCTTGCCGGCGGCGCGCTTCTTGACCGAGAAGGTGCCGAAGCCGACGAGACGGACTTCGTCGCCTTTCTTGAGCGCCTTGGTGATGCCGTCGATGACGGCGTCGATGGCGGCCGCCGCCGCAGCCTTCGAGCTCTCCGTCTCGCTCGCGACGTGCTCGACCAGTTCCAGTTTGTTCATGGCCTTTTCCTTCTCCTTCGCTGCGAACCGCTCGGCGTTAAATTGCGCGATCTCGAATCGGCGCTGCGCAGCGATGGCGAGTGTTGGGCGCGAATCGCCCTAAAAGCAAGGGATACGCGCCTATCGATGCGGAAAAACGCCGGAATTCCGGGGGAAATAGCCGCAGCTACGC
>CAZCJY010000007.1:8749-12986 GCA_964498975.1 uncultured Methylocystis sp. | reverse complement strand
AAAATTTCATGCAAAAGGCGGCTTGCGGCGCGCCGAATCGGCGTCCTAGCGGCGCAATAGCGCGCATATGTAAAGAGCCCCGCCGGGGGCGAGGCTCTTCTTCTTACTATTCGCGTCGTACGATCAGTGAGCGCGCACGCCGGAGCCGTCGTCGTCGGCGAGCGGGGCGCCGTGCTGCTTGGCGATGGCGGCCGCGTCCTCCTCCCATTTGATGGGCGTGGGCTGCGAGACGAGCGCATGCCGAAGCACGTCGTCCATGCGCGCCACCGGCACGATCTCCAGGCCGTTCTTCACCGCGTCAGGAATTTCCGCCAGATCCTTGGCGTTCTCCTCGGGGATCAGCACTTTCTTCAAGCCGCCGCGCAGCGCCGCAAGCAGCTTTTCCTTCAGGCCGCCGATCGGCAGCACACGGCCGCGCAGCGTGATCTCGCCGGTCATGGCGATATCGCGCTTGACCGGAATGCCGGTGATGATCGAAACGATCGCCGTCGCCATCGCGACGCCGGCCGACGGTCCATCCTTGGGCGTCGCGCCTTCCGGCACGTGCACATGGAAGTCGCGGCGGTCGAACATCGGCGGCTCGACGCCGAAGTCGACGGCGCGCGAGCGCACATAGGACGCCGCCGCGGAGATCGACTCCTTCATCACGTCGCGCAGATTGCCCGTGACCGTCATCTTGCCCTTGCCGGGCATCATGACGCCTTCGATCGTCAGCAATTCGCCGCCGACCTCAGTCCAGGCGAGACCCGTGACGACGCCGACCTGATCTTCGAGTTCGGCTTCGCCATAGCGGTATTTCGGCACGCCGAGATAATCCGCGATGTTTTCGCTCGTGACGACGATCTTGTCCTTCCTCTTGAGAAGGATTTCCTTCACCGCCTTGCGCGCGAGGTTGGAGAGTTCGCGCTCGAGATTGCGCACGCCCGCCTCGCGCGTGTAGCGGCGAATGAGGGTGAGCAGCCCGTCGTCGGCGATCATCCATTCCTCGGGCGCGAGACCGTGCTTATGCACCGCATTGGGGATGAGGTGCCGGCGCGCGATCTCGGCCTTTTCGTCTTCCGTATAGCCGGCGATACGGATGATCTCCATGCGGTCCATCAGGGGCGCAGGGATATTCAGCGTATTGGCCGTCGTCACGAACATCACGTTCGAGAGGTCGTAGTCGACTTCGAGGTAATGGTCGTTGAAGGTGGCGTTCTGCTCAGGGTCGAGCACTTCCAGCAGCGCCGAGGACGGATCGCCGCGGAAGTCCATGCCCATCTTGTCGATCTCGTCGAGCAGGAACAGCGGATTGGCGGTTTTCGCCTTGCGCATCGACTGGATGATCTTGCCCGGCATGGAGCCGATATAGGTGCGCCGATGGCCGCGGATTTCCGCTTCGTCGCGCACGCCGCCGAGCGACATGCGCACGAATTCGCGGCCCGTCGCCTTGGCGATCGACTTGCCGAGCGACGTCTTGCCGACGCCGGGCGGACCGACGAGGCACAGAATGGGTCCCGTCAGCTTGTTGGCGCGGCTCTGCACGGCGAGATATTCGAGGATGCGCTCCTTGACCTTGTCGAGGCCGAAATGCTCGGCGTCGAGCACCTCCTGCGCCTGTTCGATGTCGCGCTTCACCTTCGAGCGCTTGCCCCACGGGATCGACAGGATCCAGTCGAGATAGTTGCGCACGACGGTGGCTTCCGCCGACATCGGCGACATCTGCCGCAGCTTCTTGAATTCGGCGACCGCCTTGTCGCGCGCCTCCTTCGAGAGCTTGGTGTTCTTGATGCGCTCCTCGAGCTCGGCGAGATCGTCCTTGCCGTCCTCGTCGCCCAGCTCCTTCTGGATCGCCTTCATCTGCTCGTTGAGGTAGTACTCGCGCTGGGTCTTCTCCATCTGGCGCTTCACGCGCGTGCGGATGCGCTTTTCAACCTGCAGCACGGAGATCTCGCTCTCCATCAGCGACAGGCACTTCTCGAGACGGCGCGCGACGCTGATCGTCTCCAGCACGTCCTGTTTCTCGGCGATCTTGACGGACAGATGCGAGGCCACCGTGTCGGCGAGCTTCGAGTAATCGTCGATCTGCGTCACGGCGCCGACGACCTCCGAAGAGACGCGCTTATTGAGCTTCACATAGCTTTCGAATTCGGCGACGACTGAACGGCCAAGCGCCTCCACCTCGACTGGCGAGCCGAGGTCGTCGGCGATCGCCTCGGCGTCCGCCTCATAATAATCGTCGGCCCGCGAATAGTTGCGAACGCTGGCGCGCGCGACGCCTTCGACGAGCACCTTCACCGTGCCGTCTGGGAGCTTCAGGAGCTGCAGCACCGAGGCGAGCGTGCCGATCGAATAGATCGCGTCGGTCGAGGGATCGTCGTCGCCGGCGTTCTTTTGCGTGGCGAGCAGGATCAGCCGATCGGATTTCGTCACCTCTTCGAGCGCGCGGATGGACTTCTCACGCGCTACGAAAAGCGGAACGATCATATGCGGAAAGACGACAATGTCGCGGAGCGGCAGCACCGGATAGCTCTCGACGACTCCCGGCGTGATGGCGTCTCGCTTTTCGTTCGACATTTTCTTTTTGTCCTGTCTATTGGCGCGCCCCGCTTGGCGGCGACGCGAGACCGCAGGCGAATTTTTGGTAAGGCCGCGATACGGTCGCCCGCCGTGCCGCGCCACGATGGGCCTGCCGGCGTAAGCGCCCGACAAGCCCGTTAACGCAAAATGGGATACGCGAACAATCGATTCAAGGCGCGGCGGCGCCCAAGCTTAACGCGCTCCTGCCCAGAACGTCCGCAATGCCGCTACGCCGCGCGCCTCTCGGCGCGTTTACGCGCTGGCGCCGCCGCTCTTTTCGCTGCGTTCGGCGTAGATATACAGCGGTCGCGCCTTGCCTTCGACGACCTCGGGACCGATCACCACCTGCTCGACGCCTTCAAGGCCTGGCAGATCGAACATCGTGTCTAGCAAAATCCCTTCCATGATCGAGCGCAGGCCGCGCGCGCCGGTGTGGCGTTCGATCGCCTTGCGCGCCACGGTGGACAGCGCCTCGTCCTGGAAGGTCAGTTCGACGTTCTCCATCTCGAACAGACGCTGATACTGCTTGACCAGCGCGTTCTTGGGCTCGGTGAGGATCCGCTTGAGCGCGTCCTCGTCGAGGTCTTCGAGCGTTGCGATGACCGGCAGACGGCCGACGAATTCCGGGATAAGGCCGAATTTCAGCAAGTCTTCAGGCTGAACCTGGCGGAAAATGTCGCCGGTGCGGCGCTCGTCGGGCGCCTGCACCGTGGCGCCGAAGCCGATGGAGGTGCTGCGGCCCCGCGCCGAGATGATCTTTTCGAGCCCGGCGAAGGCGCCGCCGCAGATGAAGAGAATGTTGGTCGTGTCGACCTGCAGAAACTCCTGTTGCGGATGCTTGCGCCCGCCCTGCGGCGGCACGGAAGCGACGGTGCCCTCCATGATCTTCAGGAGCGCCTGCTGCACGCCCTCGCCCGAGACGTCGCGGGTGATCGACGGATTGTCCGACTTGCGCGAAATTTTGTCGATTTCGTCCACATAGACGATGCCGCGCTGGGCGCGTTCGACATTGTAGTCGGAAGCCTGCAGCAGCTTCAGGATGATGTTTTCGACATCCTCGCCGACATAGCCGGCCTCGGTCAGCGTCGTGGCGTCGGCCATGGTGAAGGGCACGTCGAGGATGCGCGCCAGCGTTTGCGCCAGCATCGTCTTGCCGACGCCTGTCGGGCCGATCAGCAGGATGTTGGACTTCGCCAGCTCGACGTCGCCATGCTTCGTTGCGTGGTTGAGGCGTTTATAGTGATTATGGACGGCGACCGAGAGGACGCGCTTGGCCTGGGCCTGTCCGATCACATAATCGTCAAGGACTTTGCATATCTCTCGGGGAGTCGGGATGCCGTCGCGCTGCTTGACCAGCGAGGACTTGTTCTCCTCGCGGATGATGTCCATGCAGAGTTCGACGCATTCGTCGCAGATGAACACGGTCGGCCCGGCGATGAGCTTGCGCACCTCATGCTGGCTCTTGCCGCAAAACGAGCAGTAGAGCGTATTCTTTGAATCGCCGCCGCCGACTTTGCTCATATTTTTCTCCCGTTGGACCGATCGCCGGGCGAATCGACCCAAACATGTTTGATATCGGCATCAGCCTAACAAAAGGTGGAAGCGACTGGCGACGCCGCCCCCATGCCCCTCGTCGGCCGTCAGCGACGCGCGCCTGAGAACCCTGACGGACTAGTGT
>CAZCJY010000007.1:1900-8739 GCA_964498975.1 uncultured Methylocystis sp. | reverse complement strand
TGAGCCGCAACCGGTAGGCGTCCGGCATGCCGCTGCCGAGCAGGGGCCGCAGATAGAGTCGGAAGGCGTCGGTGACGTCGGTCCCGCTGGGACTGATGAATTCGTCCGGCATCACTTTGGTCTTGGCGGCGATCTGGTCGAGGGGCGTCAGCTGATAATCGACGGAATAGAAGCCGGTGCGGTGGATCGTCACCGAGCCGTCGCGGTCGCCCCAAATGGCGTATTGGACAGCCTTTTCCCCAACTTCGCGCGCCTCGCGCTGGTCGACGTCGGAAACGCAGCCCACAAAACTGCGCTGCACATAGCCGAAAGTGTCGGCGCGCACCCGCTTATAGCCGAGTCTGTCCTTGACGAGCTGGGTCAGTTCGTCGGCGAGCGCGCCGCCGCCCAGATGCACATTGCCGTGATCGTCGCGCTCCACCATTTTGGCGAGCTTTTCGGCGATCGGTGTGTGGTTTTCGTCGCAAATGCCTTCCGACGCCGCGACAACGCAGCGCCCGTATTTATCCACCGTCGCCTTCACGTCGGCCAGGAATTTGTCGACGATGAAGGCGCGCTCGGGAATGTAAATGAGATGCGGGCCGTCGTCGGGGAACTTCTTGCCGAGCGCCGAGGCGGCGGTAAGGAAGCCGGCGTGGCGGCCCATGACGACGGCGATATAGACGCCGGGGAGGGCCCAATTGTCGAGATTGGCCCCCGCGAAGGCCTGCGCCACCCAGCGTGCCGCCGAGGGAAAGCCGGGTGTGTGGTCGTTGACCATCAAATCATTGTCGATGGTTTTCGGAATATGAACGGCGCGCAGCGGATAGCCGGCCTTCGTCGCCTCCTGCGAGACGATGCGCACCGTGTCGGAAGAGTCGTTGCCGCCGATATAAAAGAAGCAGCCGACGCCATGCGCCCGCAAGACTTTGAAGATTTCCTGACAATATTTCAGATCGGGTTTGTCGCGGGTGGAGCCGAGGGCGGACGAAGGCGTGCAGGCGACCATTTCGAGATTATGCGTCGTCTCCTGGGTGAGATCGACGAAGTCCTCGTTGACGATGCCGCGCACCCCATGAAAAGCGCCGTAAACCCGCTCCACCTCACGGAATTTGCGGGATTCGAGCACCGCGCCGACGAGCGATTGGTTGATGACCGCCGTGGGGCCGCCGCCCTGAGCGACAAGGACTTTGGAAAAATCGATTGCGGACACGGGCGGGCCTCCAATGGGGTTGTCGCGGGCGGCGTTAGGAACGATGTCTCTCTCGTCAATGGATAGAGCAGGATTCACGTTTGAAATGGAATCGCAAACGTCTCCATTTCAAAACGATTTTGCTCCAAGGCGCGGTTGTTAGAGTTTCCCCCTTCCTGTCCCTCCCCCGCTTCGCGGGAGAGGGGACGCTAACGATCAGCTTGGCGTATTTCCCTTGATGAAGGGCGGGGTCTGCTCCCTCTCCCGCGAAGCGGGGGAGGGCTGGGGAGGGGGCTCGGCTTACACCAGCGCGCCGTGGCAGTGTTTATACTTCTTGCCCGAGCCGCAGGGGCAGAGCTCGTTGCGGCCGACCTTGCCCCAGGTCGCGGGATTGGCGGGATCGCGCGCTGGCGCTTCGCTGACCGCGGCGAGGCCGCGCGGGGAGAAATCGGCGGTCGACAAGCGCGTATTGAGGTCTTCGAGCGCGGCTGGGGGGCCGCCGCCGATCAGCGCCTCGGGGTTGGGATGCGACATCTCCATCGGCGGCAATTCGGGCGGCGCGGAGGGCGGCGCCTCGAAGGAGACTTCGACCCGCATCAGCTGAGCGGTCACCGCCTCGTCCCAGCGCGTCATCAGGCCTTTGAACAGCTCCAGCGCCTCGGACTTATATTCGTTGAGCGGATCGCGCTGCGCCAAGCCGCGCCAGCCGATGACCTGCCGAAGATGATCCAGCGCGACGAGATGTTCGCGCCACAGCATGTCGAGCGATTGCAGCACGACCTGTTTCTCGATCATGCGCATCAGCGACTCGGCGTTCTTCTCGACGCGTTCGGCGTAGGCGGCGTCGGCCGCCTCCAGCAGCCGCTCTTTGATCTCCTCGTCGGCGATGCCTTCTTCCTTCGCCCAATCGACGATGGGCAGATCGAGATTGAGCTTCGCCTGCACTTCTTCCGCGAGGCCTTTGACGTCCCACGCCTCGGCGTAGGCGTCGTGCGGAATGTGGTTTGAGACCATGGCGTCGATCACATCGGCGCGCATGTCGGCGGCCTGCTCCTCGACGCTCTCCTCATTCATGATTTCGCGCCGGCGCTCGAAGATGACTTTGCGCTGGTCGTTCATGACGTTGTCGAATTTGAGAATATTCTTGCGGATGTCGAAGTTGCGCGCCTCGACCTTATGTTGCGCCTTCTCGATGGCCTTGTTGATCCAGGGATGGACGATGGCTTCGCCCTCCTGCAGGCCGAGCTTCACCAGCATCGTGTCCATGCGCTCGGAGCCGAAGATGCGCATCAGATCGTCTTGCAGCGACAGGAAGAATTTCGACTGGCCGGGATCGCCCTGACGGCCGGAGCGACCGCGCAGCTGATTGTCGATGCGCCGGCTCTCGTGGCGTTCCGTGCCAATGATGTAGAGGCCGCCGGCGGCGATCGCCTTCTCCTTGAAGGCCGCGACCTCTTCTCGAATTTCCGCTTCCCTGACCGCGCGCGCGTCGCCTTCCAATCCGGCGCATTCCTGCGTCACGCGCATCTCGACATTGCCGCCGAGCTGAATGTCGGTGCCGCGGCCGGCCATATTGGTGGCGATGGTGATCGCGCCCGGCACGCCGGCTTCGGCGACGATATAGGCTTCCTGCTCATGGAAGCGCGCATTGAGCACGGCGAGCAGCTTCGACGGTTTGCCCGAACGCGCCGCCTCATAGAGCTTGATCAGCCCCTTGGGATCGGCGAAGTCGATCATCTTATAGCCTTGCGAAATCAGGAATTCCGCGAGCTGTTCGGACTTCTCGATCGAGGTCGTGCCGACAAGCAGCGGCTGCATCCGGCCGTTCGCGTCCTGAATCTCCGCGGCGATGGAGGTGAGCTTCTCTTTCGCCGTGCGATAGACCTCGTCGTCCTCGTCGAGGCGGCACACCGGGCGGTTTGTCGGAATTTCGACGACGTCGAGCTTGTAGATTTCGGCGAATTCATTCGCCTCCGTCGCGGCCGTGCCGGTCATGCCCGCGAGCTTGTGGTAGAGGCGGAAATAATTCTGGAAGGTGATGGAGGCGAGCGTGACGTTCTCGGGCTGGACCTGCACGCGCTCCTTGGCCTCGAGCGCCTGATGCAGGCCTTCCGAATAGCGGCGGCCCGGCATCATGCGGCCGGTGAATTCGTCGATGATGACCACTTCGCCTTTGCGGACGATGTAATCCTTGTCCTTCTGGAAAAGCTTATGCGCGCGCAGCGCCTGATTGATGTGATGCACGAGGGTGACGTTATGCGCTTCGTAGAGGGCGCCTTCGGTCAGCGCGCCGGCTTCGGTCAGCAACTCTTCCATATGCTCATTGCCGGCGTCGGTGAGATGAACCGTGCGTTGCTTCTCATCGAGTTCGAAGTCGTCGGCGCTGAGCTTGGGAATGAGCTTGTCGATCGTATTGTAGAGATCGGACTTGTCGTCGACGGCGCCGGAAATGATGAGCGGCGTGCGCGCCTCGTCGATGAGGATCGAGTCCACTTCGTCGACGATCGCGAAACTATGTCCGCGCTGAACCATCTGCGCGAATTCATATTTCATATTGTCGCGCAGATAGTCGAAGCCGAACTCATTATTCGTGCCGTAGGTGATGTCGCAGGCGTAAGCGGCGGCGCGGTCGTCGTCCATGAGGTCATGCAGGACGACGCCGACGCTCATGCCGAGGAATTTGTATATCTGCCCCATCCATTCGGAGTCGCGCTTGGCGAGATAGTCGTTCACCGTAACGACATGCACGCCCTCGCCGGCGAGCGCGTTGAGATAGACGGCGAGCGTCGCGACGAGCGTCTTGCCTTCGCCGGTTCGCATCTCGGCGATCGCGCCTTCATGCAGCACCATGCCGCCGATGAGCTGAACGTCGAAATGGCGCTGCCCGAGGGTGCGCTTGGCGGCCTCGCGCACCGTGGCGAAGGCGGGAACGAGCAGTTCGTCGAGCGATTTGCCGGCGGCGATCTCCTCGCGAAACTGGCGGGTGCGGTCGCGCAGCTCCTCGTCGGTCAGCGCAGCGATTTGCGGCTCCAGCGCGTTGATCGCCTTGACGTTCGGCGCATAGGTCTTGAGCCGGCGGTCGTTGGCTGTGCCGAAAATCTTTTTAGCGAGGGCGCCGATCATTCTCGCGAACCTTTCTCCAACGCAGCGTCTGCCGCCTTCTCGGCGCGCCGGAGACGGCGGACGGGCGGAGCGTCGCATTATGCATGAAAAACATCCGCTTGCGACATCGCCCCAGTTGAGGAGCGTCCTGATCGACGCGGCATTTCCGCCGGAGAGATAAGAGCCGGGGGAAACCTTGTCAATGTAAGGGAATATCGCCGCCGTACGGCGCGGATGATCGATTGTCTCAAGAATTTGACCGGTTGCGATGCGAATAGGCGTTGACGTCAACTGAACCCCGGCCTAGCGTCTTCAAACCATCCCATACTGCGTTCGCGCGTTTTAGGCGCGCGATGCGGATCAATTTGAGGGAGGTTCTTTTGATTAGACGTCATTTTCAACTCATCGCCGCGCTTGCTTCCGTCATGGTTCTTCTGATGGCGACCGAGGCGCAGGCCCAGCGTCGCAAACCCCCTGAGGCCTCCGTTAGCGCCACCGAGCATTTTGGCGCCAAGCCCCCGCCAAAGGAGGAGCCTGGGCCGCAAAGCGAGAAGCCGACGGCGGGCGAGGAGGATGCGCGGCCGGGCGTCGGAGAGGTCTCGAAAGAGCCCCCCGTCGCGACCAAGGCGCGTTCCGTCCGCCGCGACCCCGCGGCGCAACCAACGCCAAAACCCTAAATATTTGATCGCGTCCCGGCGCGTTTTGCGGGGAGGGGACTATGCGCAGATTTTTGATTGCATTTGCGGCTCTGGCCATCGTCATGGCGCCGAACGGCGCGCAGGCTTGGTTCAAATTCCGCAACAAGACCAACGCCACGGTCTGGGTGTCGTTTCTTTGGTATTCGCCGGGCTGCTCCGATGGCGGCGACTGGACGAAGAAGGGCTGGTGGAAATTGGATCCCGGCCAGATCAAGACCGTTTTCGGGAACGACCTCCAGAGCGTCAATACCTATTATTATTATTACGCTGAATCGAGCGACGGCGCGAAGTGGAGCGGCCCCTTCAACATTTGCGTGCCTCAAAGCGCCTATCAGTGGTGCATCAACACCTGCTGCACGCCGACGTGCCGGACGGTCGGCTTCCGCGAGAAATATATCGGAAGCTACAACAACTACACGATCAACCTGGTGAAATAGCAGGGCTCACGGCGCCTCGATGATCGGCCGCAGCGGGCGGGGCATCCTGCCCGTCTCCAGCAACCGCGAGAAAAGCCGCAGGCCGCTCGGCTCATTGCCGTTGGGGTGCACCAGCACGATCGAGCCAGGCCGCGGCGGGGGCCCCAGCGCCAGCCAACTATCCGCGCCGAGCGCGACAAGATGGCGGCTGCGCACATGCTCGATCATCGCGCCATCGGCGACGAGGCCGGGAAAGCGGAAGAAGACGGAAGGCGTCCCGCCATGGGCGATGATGAGCCTCTCGGTCTCGAAGATCTCGCGATCCAAATCCACGCCGGGGCGCAGCAGATAGTTTTGCTTGTCGGCGACGCCCGCGACATAAGGGTGGCTGTAGGAATGGTTCGCCCAGGCGATGTCGAGCGCGCCGCTTCGCGCCTTCTCCTGCAGCCAGGCGAAATCGGCTGCATGATGCGCGAGCCAGGAACCGGCGATCGCCAGCATCACCGGCGTATGCTGTCCCTGCGCGGAAAGCTTTTCGAAAAAGGCGCGGTCGAGCGGCTTCGGGCTGGGGCAAAGATCGCCCGTGATAAAGGCGCCGCCGCCGGCGCCATGAATGAGGCCGGCGTTGACAAGCGCCGGCGGCCGCGCCGGGTCTTGCGGCGGGCGGACCGCTTGCAGATAGCGCGTGTCCGTCTGCGCCGCTTCGTTCGTCTCGGCGCAGCGCCAACATTGGGCGCGTTCAAGCGAGGTTTGCAGCGACTGCGGATCAACGGCGAGCAGTAGCGCCTCCCCATCGACGCTCATGCGGCGGATGGCGAGGCGCGCCTTGCCGGCTTCATTCACGCAACTTTTGAAGATCGGCGCATAGTTGGCGACGCGCCCCCCAATTGGCGTGGTCGCAGGCGCAATCTTGGCGGGCGCGCAGGCGTCTTCCTCGCCGCGCGCCGTTGCGGAGCCGGCGAGGCACGCGCACAATAGAAATAGAGCTAAGATCCGGTTCACGGGCGCGATCATGACCAAAAATCCCCACATTGAGAAGCATGCGCTTGTGATCGAAGCGGTGGAGTCGGCCGAACTCGCGGCGCGACTCGGCGCGGAAGTCGCGGCGCGCTTCGGCGCGCGTGACGAGACGCCGCTTTCGATCGTCGCCCGCGACGAAGGCGGCGCGCTGATCGCCGGCCTCAACGGCGTCACGCATTGGCGCTGGCTTTATGTGCGTCACCTGTGGGTGGGGGAATCTCATCGTGGACGAGGCCTCGGCCGGCGACTTATGGCCGAAGCCGAGCAGGTCGCGCAGGACCGCGGCTGCGTCGGCGTCTATGTCGACACATTCGACCCGCGCGTTGCGGCGTTCTATGAAAGTCTCGGCTTTTTCCGCACAGGCGAGATCGCGGATTTTCCGAAAGGCGGCCAGCGGATTTTCTTGAGCAAGCGGCTTTCATGACCGAGCTG
>CAZCJY010000007.1:1185-1890 GCA_964498975.1 uncultured Methylocystis sp. | reverse complement strand
TGACAGCGATGGTTCTGCGGCGGCCGAAGACGCCGCTCGTCATGGAGACGCGCGACGCTCCTGCGCCTGACGCCGGCGAGTTGCGCCTCAAGATCGAAGCTTGTGGCGTCTGCCGCACCGATCTCCATGTCGTCGACGGCGAACTGACGCAGCCAAGGCTCCCCATCATCCCGGGGCATGAAATCGTCGGCCGCGTGGACGCGATCGGCGCCGGCGTCACGGGCTTCGCGCTCGGCCAGCGCGTCGGCGTGCCCTGGCTCGGCCACACATGCGGACATTGTCCCTATTGCCTCGGCGCGCGCGAGAACCTGTGCGACGATCCGCTTTTCACCGGCTATACGCGCGACGGCGGCTACGCCACCCATACGGTCGCCGACGCTTCTTATTGTTTCGCGCTGCCCGAGACGGGCGATCCGGCGACTCTCGCGCCGCTGCTCTGCGCCGGCCTCATCGGCTGGCGCACGCTGAAAATGGCGGGCGAAGCCCCCGTGATTGGCATTTACGGCTTCGGCGCCGCAGCGCATATCATCGCCCAGGTCGCGATTGCGCAGGGCGGGCGCGTCCACGCCTTCGTTCGACCAGGCGATCAGGCGGCGGCCGATTTCGCGCTGTCGCTCGGCGCGGCCTCCGCCCAAGACTCCAACGCGCCGCCGCCAGAAATGCTCGACGCCGCGCTCATCTTCGCGCCAGCGCGCGCGGAACGAG
>CAZCJY010000007.1:0-1175 GCA_964498975.1 uncultured Methylocystis sp. | reverse complement strand
CATATGAGCGATATTCCGAGCTTTCCCTATGCGCTGCTGTGGGAGGAGCGCCGGCTTCTTTCCGTCGCCAATCTGACGCGCGATGACGCGCGCGAATTTCTCGCGCTGGCGCCGACGCTGCCGCTGAAGATGCACGCGACGCGCTATCCGTTGGCGCAGGCCAATCAGGCGCTTGCGGATTTGCGCGAGGGACGCTTGCAAGGCGCTGCGGTGTTGATTCCATAGCGCGTCATTGCAAGGCGCGCAGCGCCGAAACAATATAGAGGCGGCGGCAGTTGCTGGATTGCTTCGCCTTCGGCTCGCAATGATGGCGCTTCGCTGGGTGTCATTCCCGGCAGGCCGAAGGCCTGACCGGGAATCCAGGAGCAACGTCACGAATGGTCGATTTTGCCCTGGATTCCCGATCGCGCACTTTGTGCGCGTCAGGAATGACATGATGACTTGGCGTCTCGCAATGACGGGTCCAATGCCTTCTCGATCTCGGAGGCGATCATCGTCGCGTCCTTCGACGCGTCGACCTTGAGCCATTCGATCTCGCCCGTCGCTTTCTCCATTTGCGCGGCCAGCACCTCGCGCGTCGCATCGGACACGTCCTTGACGCGCGCATCGACTCGCGCGATGCGCCGCGCAAGATCGAGGTCGAGCCAGACGCCGAGAAAGGGCAGGCGAAGCTGATCGGCGACGCTGCTAATCTCTTCGCGATCCTGCGGCCGGTCGAAGACCGCGTCGACGACGACGGGCCAGCCCAGAGCGGCGGTTCGCGCGGCGGCGTCGAACATCTCGCGGTAGACCTTCGCGGAAACGGCTCTGGCGTACGCTTCCTGCGGCAGGCGCGCCGTGGGCGCGACGCCGAAGAGGCGCTTGCGAATCCGATCGCTGTTTAAAATGCGCGCGCCGGGCGGAACGTCGATGCGCGGCGCGAGCGCCGCGGCGACGCTCGATTTTCCCGAGCCGCTCAGGCCTCCAATCGCGACAATTACAGCGCGCGTCGGCGTCAGCAGCCTGCGCGCGAGCTCGAAATAGGCGTGCGCTCGCTCGGCATTGTGTTGCGACGCTTCCACATGCGCGCGGATCGTCGCGCGCAGCGACATGAAGAAGGGCAGAAGCGGCAGACCGTCCGTCTCGACGCGCCATAAATCCATCAGCAGAAAGGCGATGTCGTAAAGCACGTCGAT
>CAZCJY010000006.1:2997-27218 GCA_964498975.1 uncultured Methylocystis sp. | reverse complement strand
CCCCAGCTAAAGCTGTAGCGAGAATAACCGCAGAGATCAAAAGGCGAAGGCAGCGGAGCATTTCTCTACTCTGTCAGCCGCAAACTACCATGGCAAGCGCCACGCCCCAACCCATTTTCTGATCGCGGCCAAGGTTACCCGGCCGTAGAGTACTTGCCGCGCCGCGCGGCCGGATCAGTAATGACGAGCTCCTCGCCGGCGACGGCGCGGCGTAAGCCGTTCCTCACCAACTTTTTACCTTCGACGCTTGTCTGAGCAGGGCGATGAAGGCGGCCCCGAATGGTTGGGCCTAGATCATGTTTCGTAAACTGTAACGGAAAGTACTGAATTGAAATTTCTGCACTGCTTGCCATGGCGTTATGTGCTCATGGCGGCGACTATCGATCAGATCAAAGTCGGGCCCTAGGAGCGCGCTAAGGCTTTCAGGGCTGTGCCGCGCAACCGGAAGGCCGCTGCACTTCTCGAGGCCATCAAGCGCAAACGTCCCGATAATCACGTGACCGCCGCGCTTTAGCGCCTGCTTGAGCCGTTTGATATAGGCCCGCTGTTCCTTCTCGCTGGTCAGGAAGTGGAAGGCGGCGCGATCATGCCAAATGTCATAAGTTTCCGGCGGGCGCCATTCCGTTGCATCGGCTACGATCCACTTTACCGCGTCGCCTTTGTCGTCAAGCCGAGCGCGTGCTGAATCGAGCGCGGCGGCCGATAAGTCCAGAACGGTGATGTTCTCGAATCCCCGCGCCAGAAGGTTGTCGACTAGGCTGGATGCGCCGCCGCCAACGTCTATGATGGCGGATGACGGTCGCGCGCCGACAAGTTCAAGTAATTCGAGCGATTGAGCAGGGGTCTCCTCAAACCAGCTAACTTCGGCCTCGCCCTTGGTGATGTAGATGTTATCCCAATGCGCCTGCCGGCCAGTCGTTGTCATCGCTGTTCCTCGATGCTCAGCTGCTCCGTCGCATAAATCGGAATTATGCGCGTTTCTGCGTCGTCAATATATCGAGCACCGGACACGAGGGGGCAGGGTCGCCAGAACAGCGGGCGACCGTCTCGGCAAGAATGCGTTCAAGTTTGGCGAGATCGACGAGCTTCGCCCGCACTTCGTCGAGATGCGTCTGCGCAACCTCTTGCACCTCCATGCAAGAAGCGCGAGTCGGTTCGGCAAGAGCCAACAGGGTGCGGATTTGCTCGATGCTGAACCCGAGTTCACGAGCGCGGCGGATAAAGACCAGCCTTCGGATATGGCCTTCTTCATAGGCGCGATGCCCGCTCGCCGTCCGCGCGGGCGGCGGCATGAGCTTAATACGCTCGTAATAGCGCACGGTCTCGAGATTGACGCCCGCCGCCGACGAAAGCCTTCCAATTGTCAATGGCCGCCTGGACATGAGCGATTATTTCTCTTGCACCCGTAGCCGCTACGGGGTGCAGGATAGCCCAACCATCGAGGAAGGGCGAACCATGACCATCGACGACGCCACAGACGAAACAACGCCAAACGCTTCGTCTCTCTCCGCTTCGCCGGCCGCGCCCAAGTGGCTTGCGGCATTGGGATTGGCAGCTGGTCTCGGGGCGGTCATCGCCTCTTCCTGCTGCGTCATCCCGCTCGGGCTCGCCGCGGTTGGCGCGGGGGCGGGCGTTTTCGGCGGCCTTGAATTACTCGCCGAATGGCGCGTCCCGTTCCTATCCGTCAGCGCCTTGGCCATCGTTGGGGGTTGGGGCGCATGGTGGTGGAAGCGTCCTGATGCTTGCGTTGCGGGTTCGAGCTGCACGTCGTCCGAACGCTCACGCGCAACGCTGACGCTTCTCCTTTGCGCCTCAGTCGTCGTGCTGGCGGCGGCAAGCTGGGGCTATATCGACCCCTTGCTCATCAAGCTCGTTCGGGGACATTGAAATGCAGCGCGTCTCGACGATCACCTGCCCGTCGTGCGGCCATCCATCGGCCGAGACGATGCCAACGGATGCCTGCCAATTCTTTTACGAATGCAAGGGCTGCGGCGCGCTGCTCAAGCCGAAGGCGGGGGATTGCTGCGTGTTCTGCTCTTACGGCGATCTGCCTTGCCCACCAATACAAGAAGGGGGAGCGCGTGGTAGCGCCACCGGATGTTGCTTCGGCGCGTAAGATTGCGGCGGCGATTGCGGCGCCACAGCCCCCTGCACATATGGACAAGCTCGTTTCCGCCCGCCGCAGACCGAATGACCACGATCTGCGTCGTCGGCGCTGTATGGTATCGAGGCGCGAGATTGCGCTGCTGGTCGATCAAGCCGGCGAGCCGGTTGATTCCAGCCCACGAAAGATGTTGCGTGAATTACCCACACATGGGGCTAGAAATGAGCGCGAAACGAAAGTTGAGATTGCAGAGAAGGTAGCGTCACAATTCGCGCACGCGTACCGCGAAGCTCGCCTCTCCACTCTACGAATGCAAATACGATGTAGCGTCGACACGCCATGCAAAAGACGAGGAGTTAGTTCCGATAGCCGTGTGGAGCCTTGGCTACGCCTTCGATCTTCCCGTGCTCTCCAGTGTCGATAGCTGAGCGCTGCTGCTATCGATCGCCGCCGTTTTGGCGATCTTCCGTTTTGGCGTCGGGATGTTGACGACGCTTGCAGGCTGTGCGGCGACGGGCATCACTCTTTATCTCATGGGGCTCACCGCGCTCGGGCACGCCTGACGCACACGAAAGCCTGCAACATTGGAGATAAATCCATGACCATTTCAACGCTCATCAAAGCGTCGGCGCTACTCCTATGCCTTGTCGCGCCAGCGGTGGCGGCTGATCTCGACATGAAGAAAGTCGATACGATATTCGATCGAACGCCAGCCCAGAGCGACGGCGCCTATCGCTATGGTTTTCCGCGGTCCGATCTCAATGTCACGATCGATGGCGTCGTCATCAAACCCGCTTTTGCTCTAGGCGGATGGGTCGGCTTCAAGGAGATGAATGGCAAGGCCATGGTCATGGGCGATCTGGTTCTCACCGAGGCAGAGGTCGCCCCCGTAATGGCGAAGCTGCTCGAGAACGGCATGGAGGTGACAGCGCTTCACAATCATCTGCTGCGTGCGACGCCGCCGATTTTCTACATGCACATCGGCGCGCACGGCGATCCAGAGAAGATTGCAACAACGGTTCGGGCGGCGCTCGAACTGACGAAGACGCCTTTGACGCCGTCACCCGCAACCGCCGCGCCGAGCGCCATCGAGATCGACACCGCGAAAATCGACGAGGCGCTGGGCGTAAAAGGCCGCGTGAACGGCGGCGTGTATCAATTCGCGATTGCGCGGGCCGACAAGATCGCGAGCGGAGGCATGGTCATACCTTCTGCGCTCGGATCGGCGATTGTCATCAATTTTCAGCCGACTGGGGGCGGAAAGGCGGCGATCACGGGCGACTTCACGACGTTGGCTGCGGAGGTTGAGCCCCTCATCACATCCCTGCGGGCGTCAGGCATCGAAGTGACCGCGATCCATAGTCACATGCTCGACGAAGAGCCGCGCAGCTTCTACGTCCATTTTTGGGCGAACGACGATGCGGTAAGGCTCGCCAAAGCCCTGCGCGCGGCATTGGACAAGACGAATGTCCCGGGGAAGAAGGCGTGACGTCTCGCGGTCCACATCAGACGCGTCCATCATCCAGGGACGACCTATGACCGACTGTGAACGTCCGCATTGGGTCATGAGCCGCCGCTTTGGCGAACGGCTCATTCGCGCCAAAAGCGAAACTTCGATGGGGCGCACGGTCGCGACATGCGCTACCCTCCTCGAAGCCTCGACTTATCCGGGCCAGGCGCGAGGCTTGTCCACGAGCCAACCTTAAGCGACGCCGAGTAGCGCGCCGACTCCCGACCGGGCGTGGAGGAGGCGGAAGTCGGCTGCACGGCGTGGCCCGCTCAGACCCCGCGGGCGCTCGGCGGACTGAAAAGGCAGATAGAAGGCTGCATGCTCGACCGTGGACCAGCTCTGTTCATTTCGCTTGGCGCGCCATATTTATGAAAACCAAGCGCAGCAAGCGGTTTCCAAGCGGTGGCTAGGCAATGAAGCTCATGACAGAAATACTAAACGGCCGGACCGTCGTCAGCGTGAAGGAGGAGCGCCTCGACGCGCATAACTCCAGCGAGTTGAAAGACCGCATTCACAAGATTCTCGAGGAAGGCGCTCGAAGTCTCGTCGTCGATCTCGGCTACGTCCAGTTTATCGACAGTTCGGGTTTAGGGGCGCTGCTGTCCGGTTATAAAAACGCCAACCTTCGTTCGAGTGCATTCGCGCTGGCGGGCCTACAGCCTCGCGTCAAGTCTATGTTCGAACTCACCAGGCTGCACCGCGTATTTGAAATCTACCCTGGCCTGCAAGACGCGCTGGGCAGTTAAGGAGGGGCCAGCTGGCTGGTATGTCCGAGACAATCATGAACTTGGATATCGTTGTCCCAAACCAAACGCGTTACCTGCGCTTGGTCGGCAACATCGCTGAACAGATCGCCAAGGAATTGGATGCACGAAATTGCGACCGAGACACTTTGGCGTACCACTTGAATCTCGTTCTCACCGAAGCGGTGGCCAACGCCATCCAATATAGCGGCGGCGCAAAAGAGACCGTCAGAATATGCCTATCCATCGAGAACGAGGATTTGTGCGTTCGAGTCTATGACCACGGACAAGGCTTCGATCTCGCGGCCGTGCCGACGCCCGACTTCAATGATTTGAGCGAACGGGGACGCGGGATATTCTTCATTCGCTCCCTAATGGATTCTGTTGAGTACCACAGGACAGACTCCGGCAATGTGCTCGAAATGCGCAAGAAGCTAACCTAGAATCGGCGACTGCTTAGGGCATTGCTCTACGCTGACACTGGATGGAAGTCGACACCGCCAATCACTATCAGACCATGGACTGGGAAACGACTCTTCAAGAATTCCTCAATCGAGCAGCCCGAAAATTGCGGCTGAAACCGCCGCTTTATTCGATCGAGCACGCATTCCCGGCGAGCTATCGCTCCTTCGTCTCGGCGCAACGCGCCGGTCGTGATCTGCTGTTCCTGGGTGCAGCAGCGATTCGCGGGCGCGACGTCGTCGATGTACGTCGGCAGATCGACGGCCCCGACGCACGCCACGAGATCCGAATTTTCAGCATGAGGGAACGCCCTCTCGACGAGCTGTTGCCGATCCTGCAAAACTTGGGCCTTCGCATCGTCGATCAGGTCCAATTCAAAATAGCGCTCGAATCCGAACGAACGTTCATTCGCAGTTTCCTCGTTGAGTCAATGATCGAAAGCGTTGGCGGCCTCCAGGCATCGGCGAAACAACTCTTGCCAGCGCTGGACCTTTTGCTCTCCGGGCAGGCGGAGGACGACGCTCTCAACAGGTTGATCCTGCTGGCGGGACTCAATTGGCGAGAGATCGATCTGTTTCGGACCTATTGCAATTACTACCTCCAGCTTGGAGTCCGTCTTGGACGAAATCGCGTTTACCAGGCGCTCTTAGGCAATGTCGAGGTCGCGCGTCTTCTGCATTTCTACTTCGAGGCCCGTTTCGAACCAAACGGCGTCGCGAAGAACTCCTTTCAACTTGAATTGGACACGTTGACATCAATCCGGCTGCAACTAATCGCCGGTTTGGACAAAGTCGTGGACGTAAATGACGATCGCATCTTGCGCGATCTCTTCAATCTTATCGACGCCACCCTGCGTACGAATTTCTATTTTCGCGGCGATCGGGCCGATCACGGCATTGCAATCAAAATTGATAGCCTTGGCGTGATTAACATGCCGAGCCCAAGGCCGATGATGGAAATCTACGTCCACTCGCGCTTGATGGAAGGCGTGCATTTGCGCGGCGCCAAAGTGGCGCGCGGAGGCGTTCGCTGGTCGGATCGCCCGGACGATTTGCGTGGTGAGATTCTCGATCTGATGCAAACGCAAATGGTCAAGAACGCCTTGATCGTTCCCCAGGGCGCAAAGGGGGGATTTGTCCTCAAGCGTCCTCGCGTAGACCTCGATCAACGCGAGAGCCTCGCGAAGGCCGCCTACGCCGATTTCATTCGAGGACTGCTGGATTTGACCGACAATTTGGAGAACTCGCGAGCGACCCATTCTCCCGAACTCGTGACCTACGACGACGCCGATCCCTATCTTGTCGTCGCCGCTGACAAGGGTACCGCGACCTGGTCGGATCACGCTAATGAAATTGCGAAATCATATGGCTTCTGGCTACGCGATGCTTTCGCGACGGGCGGCTCGAACGGATTTCACCATAAGCGACTCGGCATCACCGCCCGAGGCGCCTGGGCCTGCGTGAAACGGCATTTCTATGAATTGGCTCGCGACATCAGTGAGCAAGCATTCAGCGTGGTGGGCGTCGGGTCGATGGATGGCGACGTATTCGGAAATGGAATGTTGCACACGAATAATATTCGCTTGCTTGCGGCATTCAGCTCGCAGCATATCTTTATCGATCCCAACCCGGACTCGCTGGCTTCCTTTGCGGAGCGCCGACGCTTGTTCGACACGCCAAATTCCACTTGGCAGGATTACAACCCAGAGCTTATTTCCATGGGCGGAGGGGTGTATCGGCGTGATGATAAGGACATTTCCTTGAGCGCCGAAGTGCGAGCGTGGCTCGGCGCACGACATTCCTCAATCGACGGCGAAGGCCTCATCCGCCTGCTGTTAACCGCATCCGTGGACCTGTTGTGGATGGGCGGCGTCGGCACCTATGTCAAGGCGAGTTCCGAGACTAACGAAAGCATCGCCGACCGCGCCAACTACGGAGCGCGTGTCGACGCAACCCAGCTTCGCGCCAAAGTCGTTGGGGAGGGCGCAAACCTCGCCTTCACGCAGCGCGCGCGCGTCGAATATGCGCTGAACGGCGGACGCATCAACACCGACGCCGTTGACAACTCCGCTGGGGTCGATCTCTCCGACCACGAGGTCAATCTCAAGGTTCTCCTGGAGGCGTCCCTTGGCGGTCGGCTGAATGCTGTTGACGACAAGGATCGAAATCAACTTCTCAACGCGCTCACCGACGACGTCTGCACATCCGTGCTGAATGACAATTATCGGCAGAGCCTGTGCCTGTCGCTGGACAGCGAGCGTAGTCTCGAAGATATCGGACCGTTCATGGATCTCGCCGATCAACTCGAGAACGTGGGGATATTGGATCGAACGATCCACGCCTTCCCGTCGCGCAAGGATGTCTTGGCTCGCGCCGGAAAGCGACTGACAAGGCCGGAGCTCGCCTTGCTGATGGCCTATTCGAAGTTGGCGCTGAAGCGGACTCTGCTCGAGGCCGCGAGCTTTTTGCAAGGGGAATGGGCCAATGATCTTCTCGCCGGTTATTTTCCGGAGGTGGTGCGCTCGCGCTACGCGGATCACTTGAAGGATCATCCGCTCGCGCGAGAGATCGCCGCGACGATGATTTGCAACAAGGTGATCGATCAAGCAGGCGGCTGCTTTCTCCTTTGCAGCGAAGGGCTGGTTCCGGACCTACTTATTGACGCGGTGGGGCTCTATTTGGCCTTCAACCAAATTTTGGAGGGCGACCGATGGCGCGACGCCGTGTGCGCTTTAGACGGCAAAATGACGACTGGCCGTCAATATGAATATCTCCTGCAGCTCGAAGGCGCCTTAGCGCACCTGTGCCGCTGGGCGATACAACGTGGCCGGCGCCTCCAACCGCGCAAGGAAGAAATCGCCGAATGGCGCGCATATCTCCGAGAATATCTTGATCACTTCAGCGAAAGCGCGGAGTTCGCCATTCTAGGTTCGGCCGCTCCCGAGACCTCGCGGCAGTTGTTCTTGAACAGGCTACGCGACTTTCCGCTTCTGGTGGAGCTTTCGCAATCCGCGGGACAGGACATCCGGGTTACGGCCGAGCTTTACGATGAGGTAGTCACTCTGTTCGGCCTGCGTCAGATCGCCACGCTTCTGGCCGAAGTGAAGGCGCGAGACCCTTGGGAGCGACGGTTGCAGACCGCGCTCGACGACCGGTTTCGCGCGGCCCCGGCGCGCGTCGCGTCGATGGAGTTGCGGATGAACTCACGAGAACCGGAGGCGTTCTTCCGTCGTCTTGGAATGAAGTCTCATCTGGTTAGACTTCAGCGAATACGCGCCGAACTGGTCGAGGCGGCCGTGCCGACGCTCGCGGCTTTCGCGGCCTTCGCCTCCGAACTCGACACACTGATCGATGCTTGTGGCGCGGGGTGTGACGCCCGCGCAATAGCCTAAGCGATGGAGGCAAGGTCGGCGACGAGCTCGGCGTTGCGCGATGCAGAGGAGTTGGCGCCGTGATCAAAAACCCACCTGCGCGCTTGATTCTCGAAGCCTTTGACGAAGGCCTTTGCTTGCTGGACGAGGCCGGCGCGCTGTGCGCGATGAATGGCGCGGCCGAACGGCTGACCGGCTACCTGGAACAAGAGCTGATCAGCCATCCGCTCCTCACAAAACTGGAAATCTCGAGCGGCAATGGTGGCGCCGACTCGACCGCATCGTCGCATGATCTGCCAACGCCACCATCGGGGTGGGTGGACGTTCGACTTCGTCGAAAGGATGGAAGCAAAGTTGACGCCGTGTGTGCGATTTTCCCGGTTGGAAGCAACGCCGCGTGGACTTTGTTGAAGCTTCGTCCCCGTGAACCTGCACTGATCGAAGGCGTCGCACTGCGCGACACCAAGGTCATACTCGAGACCATCTTCGGCGGGATGGCCGATGGCTTGGTCCTCATCGATGAAGTTGGGAAAATCCAATTATTCAGCGCGGGAGCCGAACGGCTTTTCGGCTACCGCGTGGAAGAGGCGCTCGGCGCCAACGTCAAGTTGCTGATGCCCTCGCCATATCACGAGGCTCACGACGGTTACCTTTCGGACTATCGCGAATCCGGCGTCAGGAAGATCATCGGCATAGGCCGGGAGGTTTTCGGTCGGCGCAAGGACGGCTCGACCTTCCCAATGTATCTGTCTATTGGCGAGATCTGCGTGGAGGGGCAGCGATACTTCGTGGGCGTCACTCACGATTTGACCAGGCTAAAGCGCGCTGAGGAGCGGCTTATAACCCTTTCGGCGGCGGTGGATCAGAGCCCTGCCGCTGTGATGATTTCGAACAAGGACGGGCGTATTGAATATGTGAACAACCGTTTCGTTCATCTGACGGGGTACGAAGCCGACGAACTGATCGGCCAGAATCCACGTCTGCTGCAATCCAATCATACGGCGAGCGAGCTATATCGCCGTCTCTGGGAAACCATTTGCAGCGGCAGCGAATGGCGCGGAGAAATCCAGGATCGGAAGAAGAGCGGCGAACTCTATTGGGCGCAGGAAACGATTACGCCCTTGCGCGACGCTCGGGGCGAAATCACCCACTTCTTGGCGATTCAGGAGGACGTCACGCAACAAAAGCGGGATAGGGAGGCGCTCGCCGAAAGCGAACAACGTTTCCGACATGTCGCAGAGATGGCCGGCGAATGGCTTTGGGAACAGGACCCGTGGGGCCGTTACATCTATAGCAGCGTAGCGGTGCGAGACATTCTCGGGTTGGAGCCGGAAGTCATCCTGGGAAAAAACTATCTTGACTTGTTCGCGGGGGAGCCCCCCGCACATTGGATGGCGGAGCTTCCTTCCCATTCGGCCGAAAATTGTCATCCATTTCACCGGCTCGTCAATCATTACCGCCACAAGGACGGACATGACGTCTACACCGAGTCGACTGGCGCGCCGATATTTGATCGCAATGGCGAATTGATCAAGTGGCGTGGCGTGGACCATGACATTACGGCGCGAAAGCAGTACGAAGACGCCCTGCGCGTGCGCAACCGCGCGATCGAATCCGTGCACATCGGCATTGTGATCTGCGATGCGCGAACTCCTGGAAACCCGAACATTTATGTCAATCCGGCGCTTTCTCGCATCACCGGCTATACGCGCGATGAACTGCTCGGACACAGCATGAATTTGCTACAAGGCCCGGAAACCGATCCAGCGGCGGTGGAGGAAATTCGTCGCGCCATTGCCAATGAACTGAGCTGTGAAGTCACGCTGAAGAACTACCGAAAGGACGGTTCCGCCTTTTGGAACGAGCTGCTGATCTCTCCGGTAGCGGACGACTCCGGCGCCATCACGCATTATATCGGCGTTCAGACGGACGTCACCGAACGGCGCAAAGCGGAGGAGAGCCGGCATGAATTGGAGATCGCGAAGCATATTCAGCTTTCGTTGCTGCCGGACGCGCCACTTCGCCTGCCCTGCGCCGAACTGGCCGGCGTTTGCCTACCCGCAACCCATGTGGGCGGAGACTATTTCGACTACTTTGACAATTCCGGCGGCGTCGATGTCGTGATCGCCGACGTGTCCGGTCACAGCGTCGGGGCGGCGCTCATCATGACCGAAGTGCGCAGCACGTTACGAGCCGAAACCCGCAGATCAATTGGCGCGCCAACTGGCCCGGCGCAGGTTTTACGCGATTTGAATGAGCTACTTTATCACGACCTCACTCGGGCCGAATTGTTCATCACGATGTTCTATTTCCGTTTTCTGTCCGAGACCCGAACCTTGAAATACGCCAACGCCGGCCACAATTCTCCGTTGTTGCTGCGGTCGTCCCAAAGCGCCTGCGCCCTATTGGATGCGGAGGGCTTGGTGCTTGGCGTCAAGCGCGCCGTCGATTTCGAGGAGCGTAGCATCGAACTTTCCGCCGGCGACAAGCTCCTATTCTACACCGACGGAGTCACGGAGGCCCAAAATCGCCGTGGCGATTTCTTTGGCGTCGATCGCCTATGCGAGGCATTCAGGGCGCACCGTGATCTTGCGCCAGAAACGCTGATCACCGAAGTGCTGGCCGATATGCGCGAGTTTTGCGGCGACGCGCCTCGAAGCGACGATATCGCGATGGTGATCATGGAGATTTCGTGAACAATAGATTCCGCCGAATTCGCCCCTATATTTTACGGATTCTTAGCTCCGGCAAACGCGGTACGAGGAGACGCCGTGCGGCGGGGGGGTCGACACCGGTTCCATGGGGGCCGTTCCGTGGCGATCGCTGACGCCATAAACCCGTCCCAACGCCGCAAGGTCGGACTTGCCTTGAGCAGTGGCGTGGCGAGAGGCTGGGCGCATATTGGGGCGATACACGCCTTGTCGCGCCTTGGAATCGGATTCGACATCATGGCGGGCTGTTCGGCGGGCGCGCTTGTCGGCGCATGCTATCTCACGCGACAACTCGACGAATTGGAAAGCTGGGCGCTGTCGCTAAACAAGCGGAAAATCTTGAGTTACCTCGATTTGCACTTAGGCCACGGCGGACTGCTCAGCGGAAACCGAATCGTCACCGAAATACGGCGATTTCTCGGTTCGCGGCGCATTGAAGATTTGCAGATTCCCTTTGTCGCTGTCGCAACCGATTTGGTGACCGGACATGAAATATGGTTGCGGCAGGGCGATCTCGCCGACGCGGTGCACGCGTCCTTAGCCTTGCCCGGATTGTTGCCGCCCACGGAAATCGAGAACCGCTTGCTTGCAGACGGCGCGCTGGTCGATCCCTTGCCTGTTGCGGCCTGTCGCGCGTTGGGCGCGGATATGGTCATTGCGATTAATCTCAACACCGACATCATTGGCAAATCGCGCCGCGCCGCGACGACTGTTCGGACCGCATTTGGGTTCGACCCGCTAGCGCTTACGCAGGGAAGCGCCAATTTCTCGAACGCCGCGCTTCCGACCGGGCTGACGCGTGGGATTTTTCAGCAAGAAGGAGACCGACCCAGCTTATTCGGTGTGATGTCGACGTCTTTAGGTATCATGCAGGATCGCTTGACGCGTTCGCGCTTGGCGGGAGATCCGCCCGACGTGCATATCACCCCGCGCGTTGGCCATATCGGGCTGCTTGAGTTCGATCGCGCGAAGGAGGCCATCCAGGAAGGTGGGGATGCAGTCGAACGCAAAAGGATCGAATTGGCCGACGCATTGCAGGCCATGAGCATGGGAGTCAGAAAAAGCTGGGAGTAGCAAATTTTGCGCGCTCTCCGCACAGAACGCTAATCTACGACGCGCCATAGCGTGCGGCCGCCGCCTCTTCGGCCGCGATCACCTCCGAACGCAACGACATGCCAAGGTAGTTGTTGGAGTTCATGCGCAGGAATGGCGTGTCGCCCTCGCCCTCGCCCTCGATGAGATAGCGCGGACCATCGGCGTCGCGCGCGGGAATGAAGCCGCTGATCACGGTTTCCTTTCCCTTCAGCCGTACGGCGCGCGCCAGCACATCCAGCCGTGCCGCCAGCGCTTTAGTCAATCCGTGCGCCGGCATTGGGAGTTTCGCTTTCGAGGCGGTGGACTTTGAGCGCGATCGCCTTTGTGTGCAGGCGCGCGAACATGTCCCTTGTCATCGCAGCGAGATTGAAGCACGGCGCGAAGCCCTATTCCTCTCGCGCGGCGCTAGTATCGAGCGATTGCGGCCAGGAGTCGGCGATCGAGTGATGCAAGGGGTCAACGTGATAGTCCACGGCGAACTCTGGCGAGTGTATGTGAATTTCCTGCTGCAGGTTCTGCGGGCGCGACGCTCATCGCAGTTACATTGTAAGCGTTGCGATGTTTCGGAGGAGCCGCTTCCGCTTCCGTTAGCTCTCGATCATCGCGTGGATCGCGGC
Source organism: uncultured Methylocystis sp. (assembly GCA_964498975.1). Taxonomy (GTDB): domain Bacteria; phylum Pseudomonadota; class Alphaproteobacteria; order Rhizobiales; family Beijerinckiaceae; genus Methylocystis. The sequence goes on along the minus strand of CAZCJY010000006.1, from coordinate 14,606 downwards.
AGGCATGTACATCATGTCGAGGCGCGTGTTCGGCGCCAGGAAGCACGAGTAGCGCCTGCCACGCAAAGCCGCGTGAAACATCTCGACGGCGTAGTCGGAGGTTCCGCCGCCGGGCAAGGCGCCGGAAGAGACGAGACCGGGCAGGCGCAGTCCTCGCACATCGGCGTCAAAGCGGGTCGCGTAATAATCGCACAGCAATTCGCCAGCGACTTTGGTGACACCGTAAATGGTGGTGGGTCGCTGGATGGTCATCTGCGGCGTACGCACACGTGGCGTTGAAGGCCCGAAAGGCTCGATTGAACTTGGGAAAAACGGCTGGCAGCGAAACTGGCGTGCCGCTTCGAGCAGATTAAAGACGCCACCCATTTTGACGCTCCAAGCGGATTGAGGACTTTGCTCCGCGACGGCAGTGAGGAGCGTTGCGAGGCGAAAGACCGAACCGATGCCGTGTCGGCGCATGACATCGGTGATCATTTGCGGCTGCGTGCAGTCAAGGCGCTCGTAGACGCCGTCCGCTTGCGACACGGCTGCAGGTCAGAAGCGACGACGCGTCGCGATAGCGTTCTCGTAGGGCTGGAACCAGCTCAACGCCGATCTGGCCTAGCGCGCCGGTGATCAGGATTCGTCGCATGTTCTCTGCCGAATCGCGCGCTGCTCCCCCAGTAATTTTCGTCGAAAAGCTGTCGAGAGCGCCAAATTTCTCAGTTATGGCTGCTCGCCGTCGCGCCAATATCCATGCCGCTCGATTTCGATCCGTCGGGGGGCTCCTTGTCCAGTCCCAAGGCCTTCCAGCTTGTGGCCAGCGACTTCGCCTCGGCCTTCTGATAAAGCGTCAGCTCGTCGACGACGGCTACCCCGAGCGCCTCCTCGAAGCCTTTCCGATTTGGGCGCGCGAAAATCCTCTGCGCTTCTTCGCCTAGATTCGACCGAAAGATGCCTGCAGCGCTCACCGGCAGGAAATCCTCGTACATAATCGGCTCGAGGCGAAGATGGCCCGCCCGCGTGAGTTCATCCAATGATGCTGGCCGTGTGGAACGGCCGAGCTGACTCATGCCCTTGGCCGCCGGCGAATAGCGGAAGAACGCGAGTTTCTCGGCGCGCAGCGTGGCGTAGTCATCCGGAAAAGCCCTGAAACTACGATTAAGCTGCTCGATGAAAGCCTCGGCGTTCGCGCCATCGCCTGCGATTGGCGCGCGAGCATGAGCGTCTGCGAGAAGCCGATCATAGAGGGCTCGGCCTTTAGCTGTGAGCGCGACGCCCCGCTGCTCGACTTCGCCAAAACGCGCAGCGTGGAAACCGCCGACTCTCGAACCGTCCGCCTCCGCGAAAGAAATCGGCTCCGGAAGCGCCTTGAAGCTTGTCTGACGCAACAGGATGGGGCAGCAGCGGCGCGGCGGCCCCTCAATGACTGCCTTCGGATTCATGTTGCGCGCCACCATCGCGCGCTGGATGGCGTCGATATCAAGCGCATGCAAAGTGAGATGGTTGATATGCGGTCCCTGGAAGCAAACGATGTCGCCGATGAGCGGATGCGCCGAGTAAAGCTTGCGATAAATATCGGCCGAGACCGTCGCTTGGCTTCGCCAGCGAAAAGTCTCGATCGCCTCCGACACGAATTCGTGCGCGCGCGCTTCATTGAAGCCGCCTTCCTTCTCGAAGAGCTTAAGCAGCCTCCGACAGCGCGGCGTGAAGATATCGCGCTGAGCAAGAATTGCCGCCGCTTGCTGCCGCAATTCGACATCGTCGATCAAGTCCAAGCGCAGAAGCGATGTGAAGACGCGAAACGGGTTACGTCGCAGCGCCTCGTCATCCGTGGGCCGGAAAGCGGTGGAATGCACCGGGATCCCGGCAGCCGAAAGATCATAGTAGCCTACCGGAACCATGCCCATGACCGAGAAAAGCCGACGAAGAGTCGACAATTCTTCCGCAGTTCCGACCCGAATAGCGCCGTGACGTTCGACAGGAAGTCGATCGAGTTCGCCCGTCGCCTGCAACTGCTGCTCTAGTTCCGAATTCTGACAAAGCGCGTTACGGTTGACGGCGGCGACAAGCTCGTTCATCGCACAATACTGTGGCAGTTCGGATTTGAAAACGTTCGAAGTCGCGCTAGAGAACATAGCGCGGATGACATCAGCGCGAACAAAGGGAGCGTTCATTGCGCGGCGCCTCCAACATCGAACGTCACCCTCTGCGCCAGCGGCAGATCCTTGGAATAGTTGATGGTGTTGGTGGCGCGCCGCATATAGGCCTTCCAACAGTCAGATCCGGCTTCGCGCCCACCACCGCTGTCCTTCTCACCGCCAAAGGCGCCGCCGATCTCTGCACCAGTCGGACCGATATTGACATTGGCGATGCCACAGTCGGACCCTTCAACGGACAAGAACCGCTCGGCTTCGCCGAGGTCATTGGTGAAGATTGACGACGCAAGCCCGTACGCAACGTCGTTATGCAGCTGGAGCGCGTGGTCAAAGTCTAGGTATTTCATCACGTAAAGTATGGGCGCAAAGGTTTCTCGTTTCACGACCGCCGCCTGTTCCGGCATTTCGACGAGCGCTGGCTTCACGTAATAGGCGTCGGAAAACCTATTCATAAACAAGCGCTCGCCGCCCATGACGACGACGCCCGCCTCACGGGCTTCGTCCAGCGCTTGGCGCATCGCGCGATAGGCGTTGTGATCGATGAGCGGGCCGACGAGTATGGCGCTCTCGCGGGGATCGCCAATCGGAATAGACGAATAAGCGACCCGAAGACGGTTAAGGAGTTCATCATAGACATTTTCATGCACGATGAGTCGTCTGAGCGTCGTGCAGCGCTGTCCAGCCGTTCCCATGGCTGCGAAAGCGATGGCGCGAACCGCCAGATCCAGAGAAGCGGAAGGGCAAACGATGGCGGCGTTGTTGCCGCCGAGCTCCAGAATGGCTCGCGCAAAGCGCTGGGCGAGACGCGGCGCCACGGCGCGGCCCATGGCGGTCGAGCCGGTGGCCGACACGATCCGAACGCGATCATCCTCGACCAGAAGTTCGCCAATTTCTCGGCCGCCGAGTATCACGTTGGACAGCCCGTCGGGAATGTCGCCGAAACGCGCTGCAGCGCGCTGAAATAACGCCTTTATGGCAATGGCAGCGAGCGGCGTCTTTTCCGAAGGTTTCCAGACAAGCGTATTGCCGCAGACTAGAGCAAGCGCGGCATTCCAGGCCCAAACGGCGACGGGAAAGTTGAAGCTCGTGATGATTCCGACGACGCCGAGCGGATGCCAAGTCTCCATCATTCTGTGGCCTGGCCGTTCCGTGGCGATCGTGAGGCCATGGAGTTGCCGTGACAGTCCGACCGCGTAATCGCAAATGTCGATCATTTCCTGAACTTCGCCGAGGCTTTCGGAAATGATTTTTCCCGCTTCAATCGTGACGATCCGAGCTAGTTTCGATTTCGCGGCGCGCAATTCGTCTCCGAGCAGACGGACAAACTCGCCGCGACGCGGCGCTGGGGTTATTCGCCAGGCGTGAAACGCGTCGTTTGCGCTGTCGATCGCGTGCCTTGCGGAGTCGGCGTCTCCCACTTTGACTCGCCCGATGATTTCGCCGGTGATTGGCGAGCGCGTCTCCAGCGCGCCGCGCAGGAAGAGCTCCGGCTCGACGCCGAGATTCGTCAAAATCTCCGCCGTTTCCTCGGCGACCTCGCCGGCTAATGGTGGCGCCTCCATCTAAGCCTCCCGCCAATGCGACAAAACGCGCGGCTCACAGCTCTTGCGATTCGTATTGGCCATCGATCGCCGCAGCCAACTGCTAGCCACGCGACTTGCTTCGCCTATGTAGTTTGTGGAGCGTCGAAGCTAGTCGCGCTCCTATCTAGGGCCGGGCGGCGGCGCGCAAAGAGCGAGACTATTTGACCATGGGCCCCTCTGACTTCGAGAGCCAATACTGTGCAAGAAACTACGATCCTCTGCCAGTTGTCCTCACGCGCGGCGCAGGCGCGCATCTCTGGGACATCGATGGACGACGCTATGTCGACATGATGAGCGCCTATTCGGCCATCAGTCTGGGCCACGCCCATCCCCGCATCATTGCAAAGCTCACGGAGCAAGCCCGGCGCCTCGCAGTGCCGTCGCGCGCCTATTACAACGATCGGCTGGGGCCGTTCCTCGAAGAAATATGTAAGCTGACCGGCCTCGACGTCGCGTTGCCCATGAACACCGGGGCGGAGGCAGTGGAGACGGCGATCAAGGCTGCGCGCCGCTGGGGCAATCGCGCCAAAGGCCTGACGCGTCCCGAGATCGTCGTGGCGGCAGGCAATTTCCATGGCCGCACCACGACCATCATTAGCTTCTCCTCGGAGCCAGAGTATCGCGACGGCTTCGGACCTTTCACGCCAGGTTTTCGCGCCGTGCGTTATGGCGATCTCGAGGCGATGGAAGCTGCGATAACGGCGGAAACCGCCGCCGTGCTGATCGAACCCATTCAAGGCGAAGGGGGGATCATCGTGCCGCCGGATGGCTGGCTCACGGGTTTGCGCCGCTTGTGCGACGAGCGCCACATCTTGCTACTGCTTGACGAAATTCAATCGGGGCTTGGTCGAACAGGCGCATGGTTTGCGTTCCAGCATGAAAATATCCGGCCGGACGGCGTGATGCTGGGCAAAGCTCTGGGCGGCGGCGTATTGCCAGTCTCCGTCTTCGTGGCGCGGCGCGAAGTGATGGATGTTTTCACGCCCGGCTCGCATGGCTCGACTTTCGGCGGCAACGCGCTCGCCGCCGCCGTGGGGCTCGAGGCGCTTCATGTGATTCGCGACGAGGGGCTAGTCGAGCGCAGCCGGACGCTGGGCGACCACATGCTGCGGCGGTTGAACTCGATCCGCGGTCCCGCGCTCAAGGCGGTCCGCGGCCGCGGCTTGTGGGCGGGCGCTGAGATCGACCCTCGCTTCGCGAGCGCTCGTGAGGTCTGCGAGCGCCTGCTCGCGAAAGGCGTGCTATCGAATGCGACGCACGGCACGGTCGTCCGCCTGTCGCCGCCACTTGTTATCTCTCGTGAGGACCTCGATTGGGCGCTGGATCGTTTCGAGGAGATCATGGCCGAATTTACCGAAATGCGGCACCAGCCAAGCGCCGCCCAAGGCGACTTTCTCGTCGAGACGTGAACGCCAACAGCGTTCTGGACGATCAGCGCGATATCAGACACGGCTCGACGATCAACGTGCTCGCGCCCCCCCCCAACACGACGCCAAAGCCGGACAAGAGAGCCAAAGTCATCATTGCGTTGTGCCGAAGGTAGGTCGATTCCGCTCCACAATCGTCGAGCGCGCGCCGGCTATGCAGAAACTGGCTTGGCGCGTGGAGCTTATGGATGGAGATGAGGAGACGATCGAATCCGGCGCAAGCGCAAGACAGCATAGAACCGCCGTTTGTCGCTTTCCACGATCATCGGTTTGTCAGATATCGTGTTCGGCGTTGATCGACGATCTCGACGTCAGCGCGTCGTACCAGCTTCCCTTGCGCCTGCCGTTTCGACGGTGGTTGACGACGCCGCCAGCGAGGATGATCTCGATTTGATCGGACGTCAGACCGTGTTGCGTCTCTATTGTGACGTTCGCGGATTGCAACACGATTTTCCCGCTGCTTTCGAGCTTGTGGCGCAAATCCGGGATCTGGAGCGTATCGTTCGCCTCCAACCGATCATAGTCTGTCGACTCGACGAAAAGGAGCGGAAGAATTCCATAGTTGATGAGGTTTTGCCGATGGATTCGGGCGAAGCTCTTCGCAATCACGATCCTGAGGCCGAGATAGCGCGGCGCCGCGGCGGCATGCTCGCGAGAGGAGCCCTGACCGTAGTTCTTGCCGGCGACGACGGCATGTCCCGCCTTTTGACCGGTGGCCCTCGCGCGATCGACATAGGTCGGGTCGACGCGTTCGAATGAAAAGTCAGCGATCTTCTGGAGATTGGAACGATAAGGCAATGCCTTCGCTCCCGCCGGCATAATTTCGTCGGTCGAGACGTCGTCTCCCATCTTGAGAAGCACAGGCAGCTCCAATTCATCGGGAAGCGGATCGAATTCCGGCAGCGATTTGATGTTCGACCCCTTTACCAACGTGACTTCTCTCGCTTGCTCGATCGGAAGCGGCGGCTCGAGCAGTGAGGGTGGCAAACAAGGGATCGCTGGTTGCGAGAGTCTCGGATAGGAAATGTCCAGCGTCCTCGGATCGGTGATCTTGCCGACGAGAGCGGAGGCGGCCGCGGTTTCCGGAGAACACAGGAACACCGAATCTTCTTCGGTTCCCGAACGTCCCGGGAAATTGCGCGGCGTGGTGCGAAGCGAATTCCGTCCGATCGCCGGAGCTTGCCCCATGCCGATGCAGCCGTTGCATCCGGTCTGGTGAATTCTGGCGCCGGCGGCGACAAGAGCGCCAAGGCGCCCATCATTGATCAGCATCTGCAGCACTTGCCGCGACGTCGGATTCACATCGAAGGAGATGCCGGGCGGGACCGTTCGACCCCGGACGATTTCCGCGGCGATGGCAAAGTCCCGCCACCCCGGATTGGCGGAAGAGCCGATGTAGGATTGAGTGATCTCTTCGCCTTGAACTTCCCGTACGGCGACGACCTTGCCAGGACTCGACGGCTTAGCGATGAGCGGTTCGAGTTTCGAGAGATCGATGTGATCGTGCTGGTCATAGCCGCAGCCGGTGTCCGCGGAGATTTCACACCAGTCTTGCCCCCTTCCCTGCGACTCCAGAAACGCCAGCGTTATTTCGTCGGAAGGAAAGACGGAGGTCGTCGCGCCAAGCTCTGCGCCCATATTGGCGATCACATGCCTGTCCATCGCCGTCAGGTTACGCAGCCCAGGGCCATGGTATTCGATAATCTTGCCGACGCCACCGGCAACGCCGTGACGCCGCAGCATTTCGAGGATGACATCCTTGGCGCTGACCCAATCCGGTAGCACGCCTGCCAACTCCACGCCGAATATCGCCGGCATTGTCGTCGAATAGGGTTCGCCCGCCATTGCGAGCGCGACGTCGAGTCCCCCGGCGCCGATCGCTAGCATGCAGAGCGAACCAGCGGCCGGCGTATGACTATCGGAGCCTAGCAGCGATTTACCGGGACGCCCGAAACGCTCCATGTGAACGACATGGCTAATGCCATTGCCGGGCCTCGAATACCATATCCCGTATTTCCGGCACGCACTTTCCAGGAAGAGGTGATCTTCCGCGTTCAGATTGTCGACCTGCAAGAGATTGTGATCGACATATTGAACGCTCACCTCGGTCATCACTCGATCCAGCTCCATCGCTTCGAGCGAAAGCATCGCGAGCGTGCCAGTCGCATCCTGCGTGAGAGTCTGATCGATTCGCAGCGCAAGCGGTGCGCCAACTGGCCCGCTCCCGTTCACACGGTGGGATTCGATCAGCTTCTGGGCTACGCTCAAGGCCATTGCGGACGCCGAAACGGCTGCTTACGAGGCGCTTCATCTTCTCTTCGCAAAGAGATAGAGCGGCAACGCTCGATTGGCAAAGGTGTTTCCGAAATTGTCACACACACGGGGCCGCCGACGCAGGTACGAATTTTCCAAGACAACTCTGTCATTTTCGCAAACTGCGGCGATCACGCTATGAGCTGCATTGATCATTTGCCGTGCGCGTTCGCGACACCTCGACCGCTGCCGGGTAAATTGGTTTTGGCGGGCGCTATTGCATCAAATCCGCGATCTCTCCGTGGTCCCGCCCGGGCAACGCACTAATTCTGGCTATCGAGGAACGCCTTAAGATGTCGAGGCCGCGATTGATCGTCGATGGTACGAGGCGACGCGCGGCGTTCCCTTGGCGCTATCAACTGTTACACGGATAGAACACATGGCGACCGCAGAGACACGACTAACGGATTGGCTTCGTGACGCCCAGGCAATGGAGAAGCAAGCCACGACAATGCTCGACGCACTCGCTAAGGGGATCGAAAACTACCCAGATGTCAAAGCGCAAATTGAACGCCATCTCCAAGAAGCACGGGATCAGGCAGCCGCACTGCAGGGGTATGGAGAGCGGCGCGGTGAAGGCGGGCCAAGTTGGAAAGAATCGGCTGGACAATGTGTCGCTATGGGGCAGGGTCTCAGCGGCGCGTTCGTGGGCGATAAGCTCGTCAAACGAGCCATCACGGAGATTTCATGCTATAATATCTTAATTGCCTCAGCCGCAGCTGTGGGAGACGAGGAGACGCGTGGAGTTTGTGAGGATATTCTGCTTCGAGAAAAGGCGATGCTGAATTGGCTCATGAATTACCTTGCATCCGCAACCGTCGAGCATCTCGGTCGTGAAGAGACACCCGACGGAGAAACCTCGACGCTTTCCAAGCCGTAAAGACGAAGGGATCGGCCCAGCCTCTCTTCGATCGCGAGCGCTGCGTCGCGCGCGCCTGGTTCAACTACTGTCGCCATGGCGACTGGGGTAGAAACCGCTTGGGCGCCGCTGCCGAAGCCTTACTTTTTCCATCACGAATCTCAAGCGCCACCGGCGCTCCCGGGGCACTGGTCACGCCCTAAATTCCGGGCTTGCGCAACGAGGCCGGCAATGCCCTGTCACCGAAATCAATCACTGATCGCTGGAGGATTTTACCCGTCGAGTCGATGACCAACTGAAAGCGCCGGCCCTTATGGAAAAATGTCAGCCGATATCGCCCCGCATCCTCGTTCTCACCCTTCTCGCAACGGCTCGTCACTTCCCCGTTGCGCATCAGCGATTGAACCGTAGGGGTTTCAAGATCGAGCCCATGTGCGATAATTGCGGCGGGAATCTGAATCGTATCGTCCTCGAACGCGATCATCGTAGTGGAGGCAGCGCCCAGGAGCGTCGACGATGGATCTGCTGCATCCGCGCTCATTTGTCGTTGTTCCAGACCACGTCGCGTCGCTTGAATTACATCCCAAGCGCCCTCACAACGATCTATAACGCTGCGCTTTCCTCCCAGTACGGGCGCGCGCTGTAGTGCTGATGCACACGCATCTCCCAATCCCGATCGCTCCAGCTGTCGTCGCTGAATTCAGGGGCGGCCTCGAGCTGCTGCTGGGTTACGTTCGTGATGTAGCCTTCTCGCGATTTTTCGTATTTTAGTGAGCTCCATGGCAACGGGTGGTGGCCTGGGCGCAGGCACATGAAACCGCAGAAGTTTACTACGGCATAGCGCGCTTGCCCCGAGATCTCATCGATCATCAGGCGGTCGATTTCGCCGATCTCCTTGCCGCTCGGATCATAAACCTTAGCGCCCACGACGTGTTCGCTCGAGATCAGATTGAACTTGGAATGGGCAGTGGCGGTAGCCATTTTCCAACTCCTATGAAGGTAGGTGGGTTCGAGCGCCACCTTCGACGTCGCAAAGAACCATCGATCCACGCGCCTTGTTAGGACGATTTCGAAGGCGAATTACGATCGAAATGTTATGCCTCGTCTCGAAGGGCTTCAGGATGGACGCGAAGGCAGGCATCATGCTGCACAAGATAACGCACACATCGGAAAAAAAAAGTTGCTGGCGGGGCAACGGTCGCCGGTATCAGATATTCGAACAATCATAAGCGGCGCAGCGTTGTTCGAGTTGTTGGGCCCTGAGATTCGAGGGAACATACCCGTTTTCAGGGCGTTGTCTCAACGGAATCGCTCGGGCGTCATCATGAGTCTCACATCGGAACGCGACTTCACGATAAATTTCGGACCAGTGCACCCGGCGGCGCACGGCGTGCTCCGACTTGTGCTTGAACTAGACGGCGAGGTGGTCGTGCGCGTCGATCCGCATATCGGATTCTTGCATCGGGGAACTGAGAAGCTCATCGAGAACAAAACCTATCTACAAGCGCTTCCCTATTTCGACCGCCTGGATTATGTCGCGCCGATGAATCAAGAACACGCCTTCTGTCTGGCGGCGGAAAAGCTGCTCGCGCTCGAGGTTCCGAAACGAGCGCAACTCATCCGCGTGCTGTTTTGTGAGATCGGTCGGCTACTTTCTCATCTCCTCAATGTCACCACGCAAGCGTCGGACATCGGCGCCCTCACTCCGAATTTGTGGGGCTTCGAAGAGCGCGAAAAGCTGATGGTGTTTTATGAGCGCGCCTCGGGCGCGCGCATGCACGCCAACTATTTTCGTATCGGGGGCGTGCATCAGGATCTACCCCAAAAGCTTCTCGAGGACATCTATGCTTTCTGCGAACCTTTCTTGAGGGTCTGCGACGATCTCGAAGGCCTGCTTACGGATAATCGCATCTTCAAGCAGCGCAACGTCGACATCGGCGTCGTGACGCTCGAAGACGCCTGGGCCTTGGGCTTTTCTGGCGTGTTTGTCAGGAGCTGCGGCGCTGCGTGGGATTTGCGCAAAGCACAGCCTTATGAATGTTACGAGGAATTCGACTTCGGCATTCCGGTCGCCAAGCACGGCGATTGCTACGACCGTTACTGCGTTCGCATGGAGGAAATGCGGCAGTCGACGCACATCATGAAGCAATGCCTGAACAAGTTGGCGTCGAATGAAGGAAAGGGACCAATCGCGGTGGATGATCATAAAATAACGCCGCCGAAGCGCGTCGAAATGAAACGCTCGATGGAGGCAATGATCGAACAATTCAAGCTTTACAGCGAAGGGTTCCATGTGCCAGCGGGCGAGGTCTATGCCGCAGTCGAAGCGCCCAAGGGAGAATTTGGCGTCTATCTCGTCGCTGACGGGACCAACAAGCCCTATAGGTGCAAGATCAGAGCGCCATCATTCGCGCATCTAGCTGCCACAGACTACCTTGTTCGTGGCCATATGCTCGCTGACGTGTCGGCGATCGTCGGCTCGCTCGACATCGTTTTCGGTGAGATTGATCGATGACAACGGCTCTGGCAGATACGACTTGCACGCCCTGCCGCGGCGGCGTTCCGCCGCTCAAGCGTGAAGAAGCCGAGACGCTTCGAGCAAATGCCAAAGATTGGGAATTGCTCGACGATGCGCATCGCATCGAGTGCCAATTTCGCTTCGTCTTGAACGTCACGGCCGCACGAAGGCGCTAGACGGAGACGCAGCCTCGCCCTGCGCAGACGCTTGCCGGAAAGGGTTGGCGCGCCTGCTTTGGCAAATGCGAAGGAGATCGAGAAATACAATTCAACAATGGGCCTGTTCAAGCTTTAGACAACAGCAGTGGGAAACGATTTCCATGCTTCATCCTCTTCGTATCGAAGGTTACGCCATCGTATCTGAGGATGGCATGCTCGCAAATGCTGCGGGGATCATGCCCGACTCGCTCAAGTTCGAGGCAGATCAACACTTCTTCGAACGCGGGCTCAACGGGGTTGATGTGGTGGTGCATGGGCGCCACTCCCATGAGCAACAGCCGCGATCGTATTTGCGCCGCCGATTGATCATGACCAGGCAAATCCCCGCCATCGCTGCCAACCCGTCGAATGAAAAAGCACTGTTCTGGAATCCGGCCGGTGCTTCATTCGAGCAAGCCTTGGCTTTGCTCGGGACGCCAGAGGGCAACATTGGCGTCATTGGCGTCATTGGCGGCACGGAGGTGTTCGGGATGTTCCTGGACCGTTATGACGTTTTTTACCTGTCGCGGGCGCCAGACGTGCGATTGCCCGGCGGGCGACCGGTCTTTCCCGA
>CAZCJY010000006.1:0-2987 GCA_964498975.1 uncultured Methylocystis sp. | reverse complement strand
CGGACTCCCGAAGAAGTGCTCATAAGCCATGGCCTCGAACGCAGCCGACGGCAGGTGCTTGATCCAGCAAGAGGCCTGGCGATCGTTAGCTGGCAACGTTCGTCAAAGCTCGGTGGACAAGACTGCCGGAGTTCGAAAGCGATCGTGCCCTTTGGCCTGGTGTAGCTCGAGCGGGATGACCACCGCAATTTCCGGCATTGGCCGACGAGAAAATGGTCTCGACCTCGTCCATGAGCGCGGCGAGTTTTGGAAGCGTGGCGCGGAGCTGAGCGGCGACCTTGCGCCACTGCGCTTTGGCCGCCGCGGCGGCGTCCTGTGCGAAGGCGGTGGTGATGAAAGAGGAAACCGTCCTGCGTCCGAGAACCAGGCTGCGCTTATGCATCACAGGGCGCGCGAAATGTTGGTGGCGCAACGCGCGCAACTGATCAATGCGCTTCGGGGCATCGGTTCTGCCGCAAATTTTCCATCTGGACGAGACCCGCCTGAAACGACGAACTGGTTCACCCCGCCAGCGAATAGAACTGCTGCGCTGGACGCAATTTGCCCGTCGCGCGCAACTGGCCATTGCGGATCATGTGCATGAGTTTGATACCGCCAAGGGTTGCCGCAGTAGACCGGAACAATTTGGATTCCAGCATTGGCCGCGCAACTCGCTTGACGGCTCGGTGATCCTGTTCAACGACAAAGGATGCGGCGACGCCCCCGGCCAAGAGCGCCGGCCCTACTCTGTGTTCCGACGCCGCGGCGCCGAGGACGATCGGCAGCAGAAGCAGGACGCAAGGAGATAGGATCGACAGAATCCCCGCCAGAAACGCGAGGCCGAGGGCGGCGATGATCGAGCTACCCATGGGTAAACAGCAGATCGTCGATGCAGGGGCATGTCAAAACCAAACGACTCGGAGTCTTCTTCGTCCATTTCGCGCCAACCTAAAACAAGCCGCAGTCGATCAGAATTCTGCGTTCGCTACGTCGCGCGGCAGGCCAAGCCGCACTGCCCTTTCAGGCCAAACGTATCAACACGGGACTTGAGAAACTCCTTGGCATCACCACATTTTCCTATCGAATAGAGCAACCTCGCGCCACGCGGAAAAGATAATTTTCAACGCTCGAGGCGAAGGGATAGGCTATTAGGCCGTTCGCGACAGCGGGTTTTCATCGAGAACCACGCCGGTTTGCAGGGACAAAGCGCATCAACATGACAATCGAGGAGATTATCGGCAATTTCGAACTCCTGGACGAATGGGAGGATCGCTACCGCTATCTTATCGAACTTGGCCGGACGCTCGAGCCCTTGCACAAGGACGCCTATAATGACGCCAATAAGGTGCGCGGCTGCGCCAGCCAGGTTTGGCTCGAAACGAGGATCGCGCAAGAAGCGCAAGATCGTCTCATCTTGACGTTTCGCGGCGACAGCGACGCCCATATCGTGCGCGGATTGGTGGCGCTGACGCTTGCGCTCTATTCCGGCCACACTGCGCAGGACATCATCGCAACCGATGCCGTGCCGGTCTTCGCCGAACTCGGCCTCGCCCAACATTTGACCCCACAGCGCTCCAACGGTTTGCGCGCCATGGTCGAACGCATCAAGGCTGAAGCGCGCGCCGCTTTCTCGCTGCAAGCTCCGTGTGGCGCATATACGTCGACGTCCGCTGCATCGAGACTTGGCCGGAAATCTTCGGAGCCCCCAATACCGCACGGCTAAAGAAGCGTGCAGGCCATGCGCTTCGCTTGCCATCCCCTAGTGACGCGCTGTCCTAAGAATCCTCCCGACGGACACCGCCCCGATCAAGAGATCGACGCGATTCACGAGTTCCGTTTCCGTGATGCCGGCGCGAGTGAGCAAATGGTGCGCTCCGAATTTCCAGTCCGAAGATCGATATTGCGCGGCGCGCCTGGATTGCAGTCCGCCACGACGATATTCGTCCGCCATGCCAAGCGCGATCGTCGCCGCATCGCCACCCACAACGCCCGCCCCCAGAATGAAGAGGTCCGCCACCTTAAAGCAGAACACCACGTCCGCCGGCGGATTTCTCCAGGCAATGAGCGCCGACTTGCGGCCCGAGCCTGCCAGCGACCTCCGACATCGCGTCTGGGGGTGTGATCGTTGAAGAATTCGAGCCGGCGCTTACCAGTGTCGGGTTCCCGCGACAAGTTGGCTATGGAGATCCCGCGCGGTCTTTCCATGAATCAACGTTTCTTGCACCCCTGGCTCGTTTTTTTTTGATGCGCGCTATCTGTAATCACACCCCAAGGGTGGGATGCTTTTGCTGCGCCATAACACCACATTCCATCCAGTTTGGCTGCCAAGGCCACAAGTCCTGTCGCCGAGATAGTTTAGCTATTGTTCGAACTCGCGGAACGAGATCGAGACAAAAATAGTAGAATTGAACCATTAGTTTGGCGGGTCAGGTCAGTGCAACGCCGCTGACGGTGCACCAAGGAAAACGGGAGGCGAACATGGCGGAAACCGAGAAAAAACACGCTCTGAGGAAAGAACCGACGGAAATCTCTTCCGGTTTTCACGAGTGGCATCCATTCGACACTCTGCGACACCAAATTAACAAGCTGTTCGACGAACTCCCATTTCGAAAGGTCTTCTCCGAGTTCGAGCCTTTCGAGCGTTTCGCGACGGCGTGGGCGGGGATGCCGCCGGTCGATCTTGTCGAGAAGGACAATGAATATGAAATTACCGCCGAGCTGCCGGGCCTAGACGACAAGACCGTCGAAGTTAAACTGTCGAACGGAACCCTCATCCTCAGCGGCGAGAAGACGGAAGAGGGGGAAGAAAAGGAAAGAGGCTACCATCTCTCCGAACGGCGCTATGGCTCGTTCAAGCGCTCGTTTCGCATGCCCGAGGGCGTGGACGCTGACAAGATCGACGCGTCGTTCGAAAAGGGAATCCTGACGGTTCGACTTCCAAAGACTCCGGAGGCGCAGAAAGCGGAGAAAACGATCGTCGTCAAAATGAAGTAACGTGTCGAGACGGA
>CAZCJY010000005.1:25853-27305 GCA_964498975.1 uncultured Methylocystis sp. | reverse complement strand
TGCCCTGCACGTCGCATTCGGCCATGCCGAGACAGGTCATGTCGAGGCCGCCGCCATCATAAAAGTCGAACTGCTGATTTTGCTGAATGATGCTGTCGGCGTTAGTCGCGGCGCCAAAGCTCGATCCAGACGCCAATACGCCGCCGATGGCGCCGGCCTCCGTCGTCAGCGTGATGTAGGGCGTGACTTTTTCTTCATTGGCCACCGCCGAAATGCCCTCCGGCGCGCCGACGCCGAGATTGACGACGCCATTCGGCGGCAGTTCGAACGCCGCGCGACGGGCGATGACCTTGCGCTCGTCGAGCTCCATCTTGGCGAGCTTTTCGACCGGCACGCGGATTTCGCCGGAGAGCGCCGCATTATACATGACGCCATAGTTCATCCGGTGCATTTCCGGCTGCTCGGCGACAACGACGGCCGAGACCAGAATACCCGGCACATGTACGTCCTTGGGTTTGATCGAACCCTCCTCGACGATGCGCTCAACCTGGGCGATGACGAGCCCGCCATTGTTCCGGGCCGCCATGGCCTGGGCGAGATTGTCGAGGACGAGCGCCTCCTTCTCCATGCTGATATTGCCTGAAGGATCGGCCGAGGTGCCGCGAATGAAGGCGACGTCGATCTTGGTGGCGATGTAGAACAGCCACTCCTCGCCCATGATGTTATGATATTTGACCATATCCTCCTTGGTGCGCTCATTCACCTTGCCGCCGCCAAAGCGCGGATCGACATAGGTGTAGAGGCCGACCTTGGAGAAGAGGCCGGGCTGGCCGGCGGCGCAGGCGCGGTAGAGCTGCGAGATGACGCCTTGCGGCAGGTTGTAGCCGCAGATCTTATTTTCCTGCGCGGCCTGGGCGACCTTGGGCATGCGGCCGAAATTGGCGGCGATGACCCGGCGCAGCAGCCCCTCGTGATGGAAGCGCCCGGTTCCGAGGCCTT
Organism: uncultured Methylocystis sp.; assembly: GCA_964498975.1. Classification (GTDB taxonomy): domain Bacteria; phylum Pseudomonadota; class Alphaproteobacteria; order Rhizobiales; family Beijerinckiaceae; genus Methylocystis. The sequence continues at coordinate 26,366 of CAZCJY010000005.1, read as the reverse complement.
TCGAATCGCCGGCGCCCGCGGTCATGATGAGCGTCAGATCCCTGGGGCGCTGCGTCTCGACATAGCGTTTTTCCAGAGCGGCGTGCAGGGCCTCGGGGATGCAGCTCTGAACGAAGCCGGTGGTGGTCACGACGTCATTGTCGCGGATGAGCGCGATCGCCTCTTCGGCGGTGATGACCTTGTTGTTCGCCATATCCTTAGGATTCCCCTCACTCGCTCCACTCTTAATTTGCGGACCATTCGCGTCGCCGCAGCGGTGGATGTCTTGCACAAAAACAGGGCTCAAGCGTAGAGATCGCGTCATTCTTTCGCAATAGCGGCGATGCGCCGCAGAGCGGCTGGGCAGATACGCCAAAACTCGCCGCGCGCTTAAGAATCACGCGTCAGTCGCCGCGATAGACGCAGCCCTCGAAACAGCTGTCGCGAAAAACGCCGACCTCGGCGAGTCCCGGCAGCGTCGGCGCGAGATCGCGCCAAATATAGGCGCAGAGATTCTCCAGAGTCGGTTTTCCC